>NZ_JAAHGM010000011.1:0-142479 GCF_010692625.1 Okeania sp. SIO2C2 | reverse complement strand
TCAAATAATCACCATCACTTGCAAATAAAATTAGTTGATTTTCAGTAAGTTCAATATTTGTGCTTGACTAGACTATAAAAACATTAGCCTCTCAATAATACAAATAAAATAGTAAAATAGCAAGGGTTTATTCATAACTTCACTGAATCTTTAACTCCCCCGGCGGGAACTCCCGCGCTCTCCCGAAGTGGAGCTTCGTATGGGAAAGCCGGGCGTTATGTGCGCGGTCTATCGTGATGATTGTTGTACAATAACAAGTGTAGATTTGACTATTCCCCGGACTCAAGTCACGGGGATTCTAAGCAGATACTACGCCACAGGATAAATCCATGTTGCTCCGTTTCTTCTTAGCTGACCAAAGATATACTCTCTGGGGACAAGTCAAAGTGCCCCTACACAGTCTGCTTAAGTTTAACCTTAGCTTTCTGCTTACTTTTGTGATTATATTTGCAGCCCCATTACAGTCTGCATTAACACACCAATTATTACCAGTTCTATACAAACCACGCTGTCTTGATGCAGTCGCTCATGGGGGAAACCCCCTTTGGCGGCGCTGCATCGCTTTATTCTTTTTCCTGATGGTTTCCAATCATTGGGTTTTTCACCATAATTAGGTAGATAGTCATCATCTAAAAATGAAGCCATACTTGTATAACTTTCTTGGTGTTTCTATAAATATTATTCCATATTCAGAGCATAATTGAGCTATTCTTTCTTTAAGTCTAGCTGTCGGAATTGGTACAAATTCTGAATTACTTTTTTTTCCTAATTCTATTTGATTTTTCTGACCTTTATTCCAACCAAATACAATTGTACCAAGAGAATTTTTTAAACAATTATTAATGACTATTCTGGCTGCTTTATTTATACCCAAATCGGATTTGGCGGTTACGCTTTTCTGTAATGGCAGCCAGTTTATTTGACCAAAATCCAGTCGGTTTATTTTCTTTAATAGTTGATACTTGTTTGTTGTACCAACGATTCATTGATTTGCCCTGTTTCCCATCTACAACCCGCGCTAGTATTTACATTGGATACACAGGTCAACCAATTATTGACACCGTGGTCTATTCCTAAGACATTTTCTTGATTTAATAGAGGTTTAAATATTACTTCTTTTTCAGAAACAAATTCCCAATAAAAACATCTGTTTCTCGGTAATATTCTCAGTCCTTTAATTTATCTATATCTATATATATATAGCAATCCTATTTAGGTTGTGGCAAAATACCATAATCAAAAAGTTTAGGAAAATCGAATATTTGACCAGAGCGCAATTTACTTAAATAGCCACTTAACTATTTTCAAAGAACTGCAAAGATGATCATATTGTCTGATGATTTTTTTGGTTTGTAACCAAATATCTTCAACGGGGTTTTGCTCCGGGGCATTCGGGGCAAATTTTGTACAATTTATCAACCATTCTTCTTCTGATAAATCTTGATTAATTGTGATCAAATATTCTCGCGCATTCTGGGGAATTATGGTAAGTTGCTCCATCCCAGAATATTGCCAATTTTTTCCCGGCCTTTGCGCTTTGCAAATATTTCATAAATTCAATGGTATTTTCAGGGCATTCCACATTTATATTCTTGAACAATAAATTCCTTTGTCTGATAGTCTAATGCCCCATCTGGGAGTTGGTCTTGATTTTTGATTTTTGAGATTAATTTCTATTCTTTTATCTGTTCTTCCCCAGGGGTTACCTAGTAGGTCTGCCCAGAGCAGATGACATTGGTCAATCATAAACACCGCAAGGTTTCCACCCTCTATTTCCGGTGGCCATTTACCCAGCTATTCCTCTATTTCTTTTTTTTTCTTTCACTAATTCATCATCTTTAGCTGGATGATTTTTTGGAGTTTTTTTCCAACTTATTTCCGCTTCTTTGAGTAAGCTATAATCACTTTGATTGGACCCAAAAACTACGTTATATTGGTTCTGTAAATAGTTTTGGTTTGTCTGATCATCTCAGATAATCTTGGGTTCTCAACCAGTCAATTGTTCTGTGTTTTTCTTTGGGCTTTAAGTAACCTTGTGTTCCTTGATCTTGAAGCCTTAAGCTTTCTACGCCATCAAACAGTGTTGGGTTTTTCCATGGGCTAATAAAACTGTGAGAAACATTTAACCGACATTCCCCAGGTCTAGCTTGTAGTGTCAGGTATTTATTGCTCAGATTTTTACATGATAGGCATTACGAGCTTGATTAAGTATAAATACATACTACATTAACTATTGACTATAATTTTTAATATTAGAATCTGTGTTCCACCATCTTCGTGGAAAAAGGTACTGTAGTATGTTTGTCGTGCGGAATTTGGGATTTAATAATTCTTTGATTTCATGGTAGGATTTTCCCCACAAAATCATTTTGACCGCCCAGGCTATTTTTATTTCTTTTGACTTTTTCGTTTGATTAATAAAATCCAGTAAGTTCATCTATAATCTTGATGATTTTGTATTTTGACTGGAGATGTTATTCTTACTATTATATCTGTTGCGACCTATTTAGGATTGCTATAAATAGAAATTAAGAACTCAAAATTGATGATATTTTATTGATTTATAAAAATTTAGATCAATCTGGAATTTTAGCCTCTGTTAGTTCAAGCTTGGATAGTGAGATAAGCAGTAATTTTTACAGTTTACTTTCTAAAAATTAAATGGATGTACCGACTAAGAGTGCTACTGCTACAAAACTGCTGATATTTGATTTATAACTAATTATCCAAACTTGATATTAACCCTCCAATAAAAATGTAGATTGAAGAAGGAGACAGGAGACAACCCACCCCCAACCCCTCCCAGGAGGGGAGACAGGAGACAGGAGACAGGAGGAAAATTACATGGGGATTCGCTCCCCCAAGTAATTTTGAACACGACCGTTGACGGTGGGGTATTAAACCCACAAAGAAAATGATAAAATATAGATAATTCTAAGATGAAACTATGAATCTAACACTTGAAGAAGTAAAAACCATTGATAAAAAGCTTTCAAGACGTCATATAGAGCTCGATTCAGGTGGTTACTTTATTATTTTTCTTGACCGAGAAGCAGGTTTAATATGTGCAAAACACTTTACTAATATTATTGACAACCGTGGTTTGGCTATAGATCCAGAAACAGGAAAACCGATTCCAGCAAAAGGCAAAGTAGAACGTACTCATACGAGAATATTTACTGCGAGAACTGCAAAAGAAATATGTGTAAAAATATTGGAAGGGACCCCCCCCTGTCCAGTCACAATGTTAGATCATGCTGCTTATTTGGGGCGGGAATTTGTGCGTGCAGAAATGGCTTTATTAACTGGTAAGGAATATATTCAGGATTAATTGAATTAAGGATAACGATCAGAAATTACACTTTTACTATTCTCCTTAATTTCTATCAAGAAAAACCTTGATACCAGAAATAAGTAACCATTGGTACAATTGTAGCTACAACTAGCAATACAACCACTAAGATAGTTGCACTTTGATCGTCAGTTTCTTCTGCTGATTTAAAAGTAGCTACTACTTGTGCTGCAAGCTTATCTTTAACTTCCGGAGGGCCTGGATCGGGTTCTCCAGATAATACAGCACTCAGGCGATCGCTAGCTGCTAAAAAAGCTTCATTGTATTTGTTGCCATCTCTAATAGGTACTTGAATGGTTTCATCAACTACACTCTGAGTAATGTCATTAGACATAAGTTCTTTAACTGCATCACCAACCCGAATAGCATCATTATTGGTGAGAGTATCTAATACTATTAAAGTTTGATTGGTTTTTGTTTCTGGAGTTGGAAACCATTTGTCAAATAGCTTTTCGGTAAAACTATCCACGGTCTCACCATAGTCTAGGCGACGGATAGTAACAAATCTAACTTCATTGCCAGTAGTATTGGCCAAACTTTCTAAGGTATTGTTTAGTTTACTCTTTGTTATTCGACTGAAAACTTCAGCATCATCAACAATGAATGTACGATCGCCTGCGGCTAAACTTGGCATTTGATAAACTCCAGTTGCGAATGCAGAAGATACTGGCAAGATAGTAGCCATAATAATTAATAGCAGAGATACTATTAAACTTTGGAGATTTTGAAAATTTAAGGTTTTATTGAATAGTTGTACCATCAGATACTTTTCAGTTTTTGGTAAAAGTTAATCTTTTTGAAAGTTACAGCTTTTTCCCATAGTCAATGACAGTGGGAAAGCTTTACTAGACTTTACTTACTTTATCATTATTATTTACTGGACAGCAAAAAACTAAACAGAACCCACGCACTGTTACTTAAATTATCTTTTAGAGGCTAATATTTATCTAATTGGTTTTCTCTTAACCTTTAATCTTGGACTTTTTTTTTAATTTTTGACCTCTGCTGAACTACTTCCGGTGGCGGACCATAATCTCCATTAGAGAAATATTTTCGCTCCACTAGAATTTCTGGTTCTACTTCAATCCACAGACGGGCACCCTCTGCTTGACTTTTATTCGGTTGATGGGGTTGATAAACAATTTGGCAAGGTCCGTTAATTTTCAGGGCATGGCAATACTCCTTTTTCTCTCCCACTTTAACGGCAACTACTGGGTGAGAAGTTTTATTGTCTCGGTTATAGTCAATAGTTTTTCGTAGAACATGAACAATAGTCTTGGCTTTACGTGGAAGTTTATTCCAAGTCCCTTCCGGACCACGACTACCTGATGTAATTTCTGGCATTCCCCGATGATTGAGGGGAATCATCCAAAGTCTTTTGATTTTATGAGCACCTTGAACACGGCCTTGATTAAGCAGGGTTCGCAATCTACCTGTTGAAATATTGAGTAGAAATGCTGCTTGTGTTGTAGTTACTAATGAGATGTTCATAACTATAACGTCTTAGTTTTTTTTAATACTTATGTAAAAGATGATTTGATTTTTGTTTTAGATATTGCTAAATAAAATATAGCATAAAAAGTCCAGATTTGGCAAGAGGAAAAGTAAAATATTTGGACTTTTGTTGAGATTCCTCTTTCTCTAGTATTAGAAGTTAGACAACATTAATAGAGGAGATTAATATTACAACTTTAACCGATTAAGCTTTGATAGATGCAGCACCAATTTTTTGTGCCAACTTTGAAAGCGGTAAACTTTGCAAGTAAACTAAACCTGGACTTGTTAATTTTGTCAAAAATAAACCTTCACCACCAAATACAATATTCTTCAAACCACCCACCACTTAAATATCATATTCTACTGAATTAGAAAAGCCAACAACTGAACAAGTATCTACTCATAACTCTTCACCTTCAGCTAGGTTTTTTTCAATCCATTACCATGCAGGACTATCCATGATATTAAAGTCCTTCGGAAGTGGAAAAATAACTAACTCCAGAAACATTATTATTCCTAAATCAGGAGATCATAACCCTGACAAGATTGGGGAAAAAATTTGAGTAAATGTAATCGTTCATTAGTTAAATTAGATATCTGTTTAACCCCCTGAACGAAGAAGACGTGAACAGATTGAAAACATTGAAATATCCATCCCAGAGTCGGTCTATCTGTCTGGCGACCTAACTGGTTTTTGACACCAGTTTTTATCCTTTTCAAAGTTTGTCGAAGTTCTCGTTGTCCAGAGGCAAGGGACAGGCGCGGAGATTCTCCAAAAACTTCGTTTCTCTGGTACTTGTGGCGAGCGAGTTTTTCTATGCACAAGCATTTAACTCCATAACTCTTCTCTTGGTCAGCATTCGCTTATGCCTGACGGTGGCGCTGGACTGACCACAGTTTTTAAGGTGCGTTATCGGCTAGATAGCTAGATTTTTAGAGCGGTTGAATACTTTTGTCGCTTATTTACAGCGCTTTTCAAATGAATGAACCACAAATATCTAAAATAGAACTGTAAAGGAGCGATCAACAACAAAAATGCCAAGACCATATTCTGAGGATTTACGATTGAAGGTGATTAATACCTATTTTCCAGGAGAAGGTTTTCTACCAGAAATAGCTGCAAGATTTAAAGTAAGCTTAACTTTTGTGCGAAACTTGTTGAGGCATTATAGACAAACAGGAAGTGTCAAACCGAAAAAACGCGGGGGGCTTGCACCAAAATAAATCAGAAAGTTCTCTCAAGTATTGAAGAAAAAATTCAAGAACAACTAGATATGATTCTGGTAGAATTGGGTGAATATTTAGAGGAAAAGATAGGAATAAAACTAAGTATATCAACTCTGTATCGAGTTGTGAAAAAATGGGTTGAAGCCGAAAAAAAGTATTTATGCTGCTGAAAAAAACCGTAAAAATATCAAATAAGCAGGCTTATAATAGGGTTAATGGCTAGATTAAATAGATATTTATCATTTAATTTTTGTGGATAAATCAGGAGTAAATTTAGGAATGAATCGTATTTATACTCGGGCAAAAATCGGAAAAATAGTAGTAGATAAAACTGTGAGAAATCAGGGTCAAAATATCACAGTGTTAGGGGCTATGACTGTAGAATGCTTGATGGAATCAATGACAGTGACAGGAAGTACAAATAGTGCTTTTTTTTGAGACTTACATTCATCAAATATTAGTACCATTATTGTGGCAAGGAGCAATTGTAGTTATAGATAATTTGAGTGTTCATAAAAGTAGTAAAATTAGGCAAGCAATTGAATCTGTAGGAGCAAAATTAGTATTTTTACCGAGAAATTGTGGTCTAAAGCCTCCCCTTTTAAGGGGATAAAAAGTGGTCGATTGGATATTCTATATTTAAAGCCTCCTGATTGCAGAGGTACTGATAACTGTTAACGCAGTTCCGACCATAGGAGGCTAACTGATAACTGAAATCACCAGCTTATTGTCCAGACCTTTCCCCCATCGAATTATTCTGGTCTAAGTTTAAGGATTTTCTTCGTTCTGGTAAAGCTCGAACTAGAGAAGATTTAGATAAAGCTATCACTAATGCTATTACCAGAATAACCGAAAATGATGTTTTTAATTGCTTTGCACATTGTGGTTTATTGATATCAAAAGCGCTGCAAGCAAAACACAGAGTCCCTATTTTAGGGGGAGGCTTTCAACTCAATTTTTCGGTAAAGAAACTTGAGAGTTTGTATTGTTAAAGATAAACCAAATAATAACTAATCACCAGACTTAGGATTTAGATATGTGTTGAAGTTGAGGGTTTATTGAAGAAATCCTTAATCACAGCAAAAGCAATAATTTTACTTTTTGCTTTAAAATATAAAAAAAATATTAATTTATTGACATTAGTAATAAGTCATGCTAGCAAATCGTATAAGGTAATTACTAAATTAAAGCTTATGTCCATCAAAAATATAGCTGATTGCAGATAAGTTAATTATGAACATGTAGCAAAACCTAGAATGCTCTAATCTCCATTCTCTGTTAAGTAAAAATCTAAAAACCCAGTAACTTAATACCCGATCAAGTTGCAAATTGCTATAGATTTTGGCAGAAATAAAAAATTAAGATAGCGTAGAAAAAATAGGACTTTATCTTGTTAATGTCTAACCAAACTAAACAATAAAATTCTATTTCTCCTGACCCATTGACCACTGGTGCATATTATTCCCAATATAAAATCCCAGCTAGTAGTATCCTAAAAAAAGCCTTATGTCAACCCTTGTTATTGTAGAATCTCCCACTAAAGCCCGGACTATACGTAACTATCTACCCTCTGATTACCGCGTGGAGGCATCCATGGGTCATGTGCGTGACCTGCCACCTTCTGCTGATGAAATACCAGAAAAATATAAAGGAGAAAAGTGGGCACATCTAGGTGTAAATGTAGACTCAAATTTTGAACCTCTCTACGTCGTCCCTAAAGACAAAAAGAAAACTGTGAAAGAACTGAAAGATGCTTTGAAAGAAGCTGATGAATTAGTTCTGGCCACAGATGAAGACCGGGAAGGGGAAAGCATAAGTTGGCATTTACTGCAACTACTAAAACCAAAAGTTCCTACTAAACGGATGGTATTCCACGAGATTACCCCAGAAGCTATCCGTAAGGCGATCGAAAACTGTCGCAATATAGATGAACAGTTAGTCAGGGCACAAGAGACAAGACGTATTCTAGACCGACTTTACGGTTATACTCTCTCTCCTGTACTGTGGAAAAAAATAGCCTGGGGTCTCTCTGCTGGTAGAGTACAATCTGTGGCAGTTAGACTTTTGGTTATCCGAGAACGTCAACGTCAGGCTTTTAAACAGGGGGGTTATTGGGATTTAAAGGCTACTTTAGAAAAGGAAAAAACTCCCTTTGAATCTAAACTTGTCACCCTTGGAGGAACAAAAGTTGCTACAGGTACTGACTTTGATGAAAATACCGGCAAAATAGCTGAAGGTCGTAATGTTGTTTTATTAGATGAAGCTCAAGCTGAAACTCTCAAAGAAAGACTTGAACATAAACCTTGGATTATTAATACTGTAGAAGAACGGGCCGTTAAACGTAAACCATCTCCCCCTTTTACAACCTCCACTTTACAACAAGAAGCTAACCGTAAACTACGCATGGGTGCTAAACAAACCATGCGAACTGCTCAAAATTTATACGAACAGGGCTTTATTACCTATATGCGGACAGACTCCGTTCATTTGTCCGAAGAGGCGATCGCCGCTGCTCGAAGTTGTGTGGAAAAAATGTATGGTCCAGAATATCTAAGCCCTCAACCCAGACAATACACCACTAAAAGTAAAGGCGCTCAAGAAGCTCACGAAGCCATTCGTCCTGCGGGTAAAACTTTCCGTACTCCCAAAGAAACAGGATTAAAAGAGCAAGAATTAGCTCTTTACGACCTCATCTGGAAACGGACAGTAGCTTGTCAAATGGCTGATTCTCGTCAAACTCTTATGACCGTAAATCTACAAGTAGAAGAAGCAGGTTTTCGTTCTAATGGAAAAAGGATAGACTTTCCTGGTTTCCTGCGAGCTTATGTAGAAGGTTCCGACGATCCAGAAGCAGCATTAGAAGACCAAGAAGCACCATTACCACCTCTCAAACAAGGCGATCGCCCAAACTGTAAAGAAATAGAAGTAGTCGGACATGAAACTCAACCACCTGCTAGATTTACCGAAGCATCCTTAGTTAAAATATTAGAAAGTGAAGGTATTGGTCGTCCGAGTACCTATGCTACTGTGATTAGTACCATTGTTGACCGTCGTTATGCCAAACTTCAGGGTAATGCTTTAATTCCTACTTTTACTGCTTTTGGAGTGACAACTCTATTAGAAAAACACTTTCCGGAATTTGTGGATGTTAAATTTACTGCCCGCATGGAACAGACTCTCGATGATATTTCTACAGGTGAAGCTCAATGGTTGCCATATCTACGAGAATTTTATTCTGGAGAAACTGGGTTAGATACTCAAATTAAGGAACAGGAAGAGTCTATCGATCCTAAGTCAGCTCGTACTATTGAATTAGAAAATTTGAATACCGATTCAGATATGAATTATCGTATCTGTGTCGGTAAGTTTGGTGCTTATATTGAGGTAGAAAATGATGAAGGTATAGTTAAAGCTTCTATTCCTGAAGATTTAACCCCATCAGATTTAGACCCAGAACAAATAGAGAAACTTCTGAAGCAAAAAACAGAAGGCCCAGAAGAATTAGGGATTCATCCAGAGGAAGATAAACCTATATATGTAATGACTGGTCGTTACGGCCCTTATGTACAGTTGGGTGATGAGGTAGAAGGAAGCAAGAAGAAACCAAAGCGAGCTTCTTTGCCGAAGGGTGTAAATATGGAAGATGTGACTTTGGATATGGCAGTAGGGTTATTGTCTTTACCTCGTACTTTGGGCGTTCACCCAGAAACAGGTTGCAAAATTCAAACTAATTTAGGACGTTTTGGTCCTTATGTTGTTCACGACCAAGGAAAAGAGGTTGGTAAAGATTATCGTTCTTTGAAAGCGGGGGATGATGTTTTGACTATTACTTTGGAACGTGCTTTGGAGTTATTAGCTCAACCTAAAGCTAAACGTGTTAGTCGTGCTAAAGCTGCACCTCCACTCAAAGATTTGGGTAAACATCCTGAAGACGGTGAGGCGGTGGGTATTTATGATGGTCGGTATGGACCTTATGTGAAGCATGGTAAGGTAAATGCTTCTTTGCCAAAGGATACGGCTGTTGAGGATGTGACTTTGGAGCAAGCTGTGGAACTTTTGAAGGCAAAGGCTAGTAGTAAGAAGTCTACTCGAGGTAGAAAGTCTACAAAGTCAAAGGCGGAAAATAATTAGAATTTCGGTTATGTTTAGATTACTAAGTAGTATGGTGGGTAAATATTGATTAGACCTCTTGCAAAAGTATTTTTCTGATAGTGTTTACGTCAATTATTGTTCACTTTTCCTTGTCCCCTGTTCCCTGTTTCCTTTTCCCGACTTCCGCAAGAAGTCTATTGATTGAGATGAATGTTGACATCCTCCCCGGCCTAAAGGCGCGGAGATTCCTATGGAGCCGAAACTCCTCGGTAGGTTGACGTTTTGCTGGCGCAAAGCTTCGCTAACACAGACTGCTGCTACCTTGGCGGTAGTCTTACCCTTGCCTCCACGTCCGTTTTTTGTCTCGGACTGCCCGCCCGCGACTAATATGTTTATTGCTGCATTTTCATCGCGGTCCTGCTTACTACCACAGTTAAGACATTCCCACTCTCGCCCCTGAAGGTTGCTCCTTACCACCTTTAAACCCACACAATTAATTAAAGTCAGTGAAGAGGTTGCCCCCTCCACTGCTCTCCAAAATGCAGCATGATAGTTTCCCATCACTGCGCTCCTCAGTAAAACAGCTATTTTCATGATTTACGTCACCACAAGCATATTGTCGATCCATCTGTAGTTTGATGGGATATTTTATCGTTGTTTGGGCATGGCACTACTGCAGCCAGTTTGATTGCCAGACCTTTCCAAACTTCTTTCTGTTATAGTCTTTTCATCGTGGCAGTGCCGATGGAGTAGTTGCCAGTTTTTGTATTCGTCCTTTCCGCCTTTTGACTTAGGGATGATATGGTCTAATTCTATTACGTCTCCATCCTGAAAGAACAATCTGCACCTGCGACACTTCCCTTTTTACTTTTTCAGCAGCGATGCTGTTCGCTTGGACATCTGAGGGTGTTTACCCATTCTTGTACTCCAATAAGCTAGGTTGCCATCGTATGGACTAGCATCGCCTTTAACTTTTGTATATTGTTGGCTCTTAAATGAGCCATATTCCACTAGAGTTAAAGGGTTATTTTCCCGTGAGGCAGAAAAGACCCAATTTCTATTCCCTATTTTTTGCCAATACTTGTTCATCCAGTATTCGCCTTTGTTGAGGTGTCTTCTCTTAGCCCATCTTCGGAGTTTCCAGTATATTAGGTAATCCATTCGGTAAAATACCTTTGTTGGACATCCTATGGAAAAATAGTTACACCATCCTCTGATGATGGAATTGAGGTTTTTGATTAGCGCAGCTTGAGGCGATCGCTTTGTGCTTGTCAATAACTTCTGTGATGTTGGCGTAATGTTCCTTTTGGTTTTCTTTGGATGAGGTGATGATTGTGGAAAAACCTAGTATTCGTTTTTGTGAATCTTTTCCTTTGCCATTGGTCTTCCTTGATATAATAAGATTTTCTGTTGTCTTGAAGGTTTATTTTTTTGATTTCTATTAATGAACCTCCTATTGAAGCTGCCCAAGAATTTGTTAATTTTTTTTCTAGTTGATTTTTAATCAAATGTATTAGCATTCTAATTACATAAAGATTCAATGGCATTTATTTTTGTTTGCCTACTCATCCCATCTAATTCATATCAAGGCTAAAGCATCTTCGTAGCGTTGCTCTAAAATACTGTTTTTTTAATCTTCTAATTCTTGAATCATTGCTTTTGCTACATCTTTTGCGGAGTTAAACTCCATTCTGAGGCTGGTAAGTTTTTGAAGGGTAAAAATGTTCTTCTCTTGAGAGAGAATATTTTTTCCGTTTGTCATCGGGAGCAAACAAATTTCCTCTTGTTCCCTGCTCCCTACGGACGTTGCATGCAACGTCTAAATTTTTTATTGGGGTTATTTAAAGAGACATGATATTAGATAAATTTATATTGTTCCTCCCGGAGATTGCCACAGGGGTATCAAAACTTTTCTCTCAAGATTAACGTCAATATTTATCCCCCTTGCAATGACATTAATGATTTGAATTATTATCTTTTTTTTCGGGTTTAATTCCCCGTAGTCTACACGGTGTTTACAAGCTTGTTGAGGTTTGTAGAAACAGTGGCAGGTCGTTGACTATCCCCATCCACTTTTTCCTTCTTCCTTCTTCCTTCTTCCTTCTTCAAGGAATTTGCCAAATACGCTGATGATATTGTTCTGGATCAGCGTAAGGATCGGCTGTAGAATTAGTATGGTCGTGAGTATTATGGTTATGGTCATGGTTGTGATGATGATGACCATGACCGTGAGAATGTGCTTCACCAGCAACAGTAGCTAACCGAAACTTACACATTTCACAGTTCATTTGTACTTCTCCTAACTGTGTCTCTATTTCCCTTTCTCGCAATAATTCTAATAATGTTGGATGCGCTCCCATTTCTGGCAGACAAGTCATAGAAATACCTGGATATTGTTCTTGTTGTTGAGCAGTAATATCAAATATTTTCTTGACCAAAACTCCGGTAAATAAAAAGTAAGGCAAAACAATAATACGCTTCGGTTGATATAATCTAGCTCGCCGAAAACCTTCTTCTAAACGAGGATGAGTAATGCCAATAAAACAAGTTTCAATTGTTAGATATCCACTGCCTTCCCATAACATTCGAGCTAGTTTATAAACATCTCCATTCGCATCGGGGTCGCTCGAACCTCGCCCTACAAATAATAAAACTGTTTCGGAGGGATTAAAATTAGTTTCTTGTAATTCTGTGAGACGCGATCGCCACAATTCTAAAATCTTGGGAGTAATTCCAAAATGTCGCCCATAATGGAATTTTATTTGAGGATGTCGTTTTCTTGCCCGGTCTAATTCATTGGTAATATCAAATTTATTGTGGCGAGCTGCAAATAATAAAATTGGTAAAGCAGATAATTCTGTGTAACCTTGTTCTACACATTTATCTACTCCTTCTTGAATAGTTGGACTTGTTAATTCTAAAAAGCAAGGTATTACAGGTCGAGATTTATCTAAATTTTGATAAGCTGCAACAAAATCTAAGAAAGTTTGTCTTCCGTCAGCATCTCGTGTCCCATGACCTATTAATAATAAAGGTCTTTGTAATGGTAATGGAGGTAATTTATGACTTGTAGATATACTACTTATTTCTTCTGCTGAAGTTAGAATTTCTTGTGCTTTGATTTCTGAGTTTTGAGTTGAATATTTCATTAATTATCCTTTCCTTTGTCAGGCAGGAAGCTAGGGTTTACCGAAAATTGGGTTTAAAGCCTCCCTCTAAAAGCTATCCATGATCAGCAAAATTCTTTACAAAAGTGGATAATGCCTATTATCAAAAGCTTACGAGCATTTTGTTGGTTTTACAAGCTTTGACAAATTGACTAACTTGTGTACTCCTAAAAGTTGTTTTTTGTAGTTGCGATCGCAACTACACTAGGAGCTTTCAGACTTATAAACATCAAATGATATTTTTGTCAAGTTTTATGTTAAGAAAGATGTTTATAAAGCATAGCTCTAAAAGGGGGAATTTGTGTTATAGTTAGAAAAGCGCAAAGGTATTCAACCGCTCTAAAAACCTAGCTATCTAATCGATAGACGCACCTTGAAAACTAGAGTTATGGGGTTTTGCATAGGAATGCTTGTGCATGGAAAAGCTTTAAGCACCAAGTACCAGAGAACCAAATTTTTCAGGTTTTAACTGTACCGTAGGGCATACGGGAACAGGCTCTTGAAATAGAGCGAACGCTTGGGGAGAGAACCATCTCTGGACTAAATATCGTAAGGTAATTAGTTTAAGTGGACTCAATGAACCAAGAATCCTGCTTTCAGGAGAATCTCCGTGCCTTCAGGTCGGAGAGTATGTCAAACCGGAGTTTCCCCACTTTTTCAGCAAAATAATATAATAGCAATCAGCACATCGCCCATCAAGATTCAGATTTTTTTCTCGATATTCTGTCGTTTTCAAGGTTAGTTAATATATTTAATTTAGACATAAATTGCTATCAATTATTTTTGCCAAAAATTGCCACTATTTTCTCATTCTGACTTACATAATAATTAAGAATTATTAATTAAATAATTTAGCTTTATTAGCCTCCCCTTTCAAGGGGAAAAAAGCGGTCGAGGGATGGCGAGGAAACCTGCGCAATATCCAATCGACCAAGAGAATAAATTTTTTCCTTTTAGTCAATCCTCTCCCTAAAAGGGAGAGGTAATTATCCATTATCCATTAATGAAAGCACATTACAGGTTGATGAGGTACAGATTATCCAATCATTATTTTAATGAATTAATGAATATTGTTATTCTGTTGCTGTACCTCACTTACTTGAAAAGTGATGTAACTTTTAGTTATTTTAGCAGACTTAATTTATTATGCAATTCTTAAAAAAATCTAATGATTAATTAAAAATTGCTAGATTACCACCATTAAAGTTATTCATACCAAATCCGCCCATAGAAAGCTAATTTTTCCAAATTTTCCTAACTCTTCTGCAACCTACCTCCTGTATTACCAATTGATAATTTAATCCATCGTGAATTAATCAAGGTTTAAAGCCTCTTTTTTTAAGAAGAAAAAGCAAGCAATTTCTTCGGTTGTATTATTCTTCTTCGTTTTAGACCTATGCTTTATGAACATCAACAATAGGATTAAGTTCAGGACTGTAGGGAGGTTAGAATATTGGTATTATGAATTCCTTTAAATCTACGTTTTTATGAACTATAATTGTCGTCTATTGTAATTATTTTGGTCAAGAATAGAAGCAGTGGGAGTATCTTGCTCCCATGAAGCGCCGTTGTTCAACCCCATTTACCATTACGCTCCGCAGGACTACCAAATTATTCTTTTTATCATTGTGGTAAGCACTAAAAGAAAAACGGCGGGAGGATGAAATTAAGGTTGCACACCAGAAAAAATTATGATAAGATAAAGAAAATGGGGTAAGCTCGCCTATGTACATGATTTTTTACTCAACATATAATTAGGGCTTGCTGATTAAATCTCAAAGTACTGGTAAATAAAGGTATTGGCCTTTTGATAATCGAATTGCAGTGTGCCTGTTTCAATTCACTTACCCTCAAAAAGTGAGTATTTTGGGGTGAGTATGGCAGAAAAATCACTCTAACAATTATTACTCCTACTTTCCCCCTCTTCCCGCTCTCCCCACAGTTTCCACACTCCCGACCCCCCCACACTTTGCTTTTTTCAGCAAACCCTAGTTAGGGTAGGAGAGGTGTTTGAAGAAAGGAAGATTTTCAGAAAATTCCCCCTACTCCCCCACTACTTCTTCAAGGATTAAAAAAGTTTAAGTTGTCAAATCTCAGGCCAAAATAAGACTTTATAGTCTCAATACTGATAAAGAATATCTACAAAAGAAAAAAGATTCAAAATGTGGACTTGTGAACTGCAAAAGAAAGTTCTACAGGATGTAGGGAAATAAAAAAATTCAGCCTTCAGATGATATGTGTAATTTCAAGAAACAATCATCTCCTATTTATAGACGTAACTTTGTACTATATTAAAACCAGTCTTAAGCTTAAAAAAAGTTGTGAAGAGAAAACAATCTTTTACCTCTAACGGCAATTCTCAACCAGAGTTAACCTAGAATCTTCAAAACTAATTAAGCAAGATTGGAAACAAAACGATAGAATCGTAAGCCGTAGTATCTGACCAAATAATCTGATAATTACCATGAATGACACAACAAACGAATTACTCGAAAATATGCCCAGGGAGCAAAGAGTTGGGCAACTGCGCAACTTAATAGAAACCTTACACATAGCTGATGAAGTGGCCAGTAAAGGCTATCTAATCACCAGCTCAGAGTTAGCAGATTTAATGGACATCAATGCCAGTGCTGTCACCAGTCGTGGAGACCATTGGGTCTGGCGGAACTGGGTAGTATCTAGAGTACGTCGCGAAGGAAACCAAAGTGCGATTCGTTTCTGCTAAAAGTCAAGGCTATCAGGTTATAGCAGAAGGCAGAAGGCAGAAGGCAGAAGGCAGAAGGCAGAAGGCAGAAGGCAGAAGGCATCCCCCCTTACCCCCCTTTGAAAGGGGGGAGGCAGAAGGAAAAATCTTACCTGGCCTAAGTTTTAGATTCTTGAGCTGTCCGCGCTCTTGGCTTCAAATGCTATAAGACGTGAGTAGAGTAAGGCCATAAGCCTTATAACTAAATGACCTTGGAGGTGAGATTCCTTCCGCCCAGGTGCAGGGTTGACAGCATTACCCCTACGGTAGCGACTAGCCATCAATCCGTAAAGCGGGGTAAAAAGGTGGTAAAGCTTTAAGCTTAAATGAGTTTCCATCAAGCACAATACCCATTGGATAGCGAGGAGCGAAGATGTAATTGAAGCGTCGTAATTTTCAACCAGTGAAAGAAGCTGTGACACTGGAGCCAAAAGGCAGAGGATAGGGAGTTAGCGAGATTTGGTTCGGCTAATAAGCACTTCCCGTAAACCCGGCGTAAAGCATCATCCTAAAGGTATATAAATAAGGTCATTTGGAACGAAGTAACCCATGAAAAACTCTTGAATAGTTATTTAGGGTTTGCTGAAAAAGTCTTTGAGTAGGTTTAGGAGACAGGAGACAGGAGAAATTGGAATTTATAGGAGGTAGGAGTTAAGTTTTGTCCCTTGATTTTTCTGCTCAAGTCTTGTCTAAAATACGTTCCTTTTTGAGCATAAAGAGCTGAAAAATTTGTACTTTTTCAAGGTAAAAAAAAGGCTAAAACCTTTATATGTCAATGCTTTTAGATTTAATCAGCAAGCACTATTTAGAACTCACAATTCAGAATTCTGAATTCAGAAGTTAAATTCTTGCCGTGACTATATTTAAGACGCGTGTATGGCAAGTGCTACAACTCTTTTTTAGAGTACAATAACTGACTGCTGATAACTGATAACTGATAACTGATAACTGAATCAAGTAGGTGCTAACCGGATGTTTGATTGGGAAGGATTGTGTCAGAAGCAAAGGCCTTTATTTAATGTAATGGGATAGGCTGACGGACACACGGTGATTTAGAATGTAGAGTTTGATTAGGTGATAGAAATGTCCAATACGAGTTTGAAGACTACGGTGGAATGGCAGGAATGGCGCGATATTAACTGGTTAAAGGTTGAGCGTCAGGTCTTTAAGTTACAGGAAAGAATCTACAGAGCCTCTGAGAGTCGTGATTTTGTTGCATTTCGTAAGCCCCAAAAAACTTTGCTGAAGTCCTGGTACGCTAAGTTATTGGCGGTGCGTGGGGTGATTCAAGATAACCAGAGTGAGAAAATTTTGTCTTCGGAAAAGCTGTTTGCTTTGGCTGAAACTTTGGACATAACTGGCAAGGTTAAGTCTAGGAGAGGCACTATTGAGGATTACGCTCTACAAATACTTGTCAAGATGGTTTTGGAGCCAGAATGGGAGGCTATTTTTGAACCTAGTTGTTATGGGTTTATGCCGGGGCGATCGCCTCAAGATGCCGTAGAAGCAATTTTTGGTTTTGTCAAGCTGGAGCCTAAGTATGTGCTTGAGGCTGACATAGCTAAGTCTTCTGAGGGTATTAACTACCAACTATTATTGGAAAGGCTAGGTACTTATCCTACATTGCGTCGAAAAATCAAAGCTTGGTTAAAGGCAGGTGTGATGGATGGGGAAGGGTTGTTTCCAACGGAGGAGCAGATGACAAGGGGTGGGGTTATTTCTTCATTTCTGGCAAATGTGGCTCTTCATGGTATGGAGGAGCAAATCAAGGAGTATGCTGAAATTTTTGATTTTCAATCTGTGGAAAGCGGGTATGAGATATCAAGGGTGGATAGGAGTGAATACTTGGGTTTGGTTCGCTATGGTAGTAGTTTGGCGATCGCTCACAAAGATATAGATGTGGTTCAAAAATGCCTAGTAAAGGTTGGAGAGTGGTTGTCTGAAATGGGGCTGGAGTTAAAACCAAGTGGGACAAGAATAGTTCATACTCTATATGGGTATGGTGGAGAAAAACCAGGGTTTGATTTCTTGGGGTTCAACATCAGACAATATGAGGTGGGCAAAAATCAAAGTAAGCTTGGTTTTAAAACTGAGGTCAAACCAAGTGACCAGAGTATGAAGAGTCATTATCGTCAAATCGCTGAGGTTATAGATAGACATAAGTCTGCACCACAGGTTGCTTTAATTAGAAGGCTTAATCCTATTATTCGGGATTGGGTCAACTATTACTCGGCTGTGGTGAGTAAGAAAGCTTTTAGGGATTTGGACTATTTGGTGTACCAAAAACTCTGGCGTTGGGCAAGAAGAAGACATTCTAAGAAAAATAATGACTGGGTTTCTCAAAAATATTGGCATTCTGGGGAAAACAGAAAGGAATTTTCGTGTAGCGATCGCGATGGCAGTCGAGTCAAGCTATTGAAATACACAGAAGTTCCTATTGTTAGACAGGAGAATGTTAACAAAGACTGGTTTTATCAAAATGTTGGCACAAGACCCGCGCTCTCCCGTAGGGGAGGGTCGGGATGAATGTCCAATCAATGTTGCGGTTTTACAGATAATCTGTTAACATATAACATACAAATATTGCTTAACCAAAAACCAAGGTTAAGATTACTGTAACTGTTCAATCAAGTCGCCGAGGGGCACTCGGAGAAGTTAAACGGACATGGAGGAAGTGTTAGACTGGCAAAGCCAGCATTTTCCAGTGAAGTGTCAACCTGCCCTGAGTCATTTGTTCAGCGAGCGTCTGTTTGAATGATGGATGGGAATCCCGCGCTGCATGAGCAGGTCAGCCTCGGGAGGATGTCAATGGAGTAGGCAAAAGGACTTTCAACCTTTGGACAAATAGAGTGGTTGTATAGCAGAAGGCAGAGGGTATCCCCTTTGAAAGGGGGGAGACAGAAGGAAAAATCTTACCTGGTGTAAGTTTTAGATTATTTAGCTGTCCACGTCCTTTGCTTCAACTGTTGTACTACTCAAAAGGTAAGGAGGGGAAAGTGTTGGATGCTATTGAACTGCATAGAGATTGCAACGATCTGAAAACTGCTAGTGAATAGTAGTAGAGGTGCTCATTTTGATTAGGGCCAAATCACTGAGGAGCCGGATGAGGTGAAAGTCTCACGTCCGGTTTTGGAGACGAGTAATTCTAGTGATGGAATTGCTTAGTTTAACTTCTCTGGCAATTAGAAAGAGTAGATTAATTTGATTCCTAATTTTTTCTATAATTAGGGATGAGTAAGAATAGCGATCGCCTACCTTCTTAGTTGAGGAGCGATCGCTTATTTTATGTCTAGATTATCAGTGATAAAAAAACTTTCTCCCTTCTACCTCCTACCTCTCCCCCCTTTCAAAGCTATGCTTTATAAACATCTTTCTTAACATAAAACTTGACAAAAGAGACAAATTATGATTTATACTTTAAAAGCCTTTTTCTAGAGAGAAAATGTATTTAAAAGTACATTGATTTTGATAAGTTAAGTATTTTTATTTAGATGCTCTAACTATTTCTCCCTTCTCCCCTGCTCCCCTTCTCCCCTGCTCTCCGTGTCCCCGTGTCTCCGCGTCTCCGTGTCCCCGTGTCTGAGGAGTTCCTTATAAGGGATAGCTTTCAAAGAGGGGTTGGGGGGATACCTTTACCGAATGATTAAGGTTTAATATAAAATCCGGATAATTGCTATAGCCAAGTCATTGCGACTGGAACGGAGTGGAAGGAAGCAATCTCAGGGGTGCGCGGAGATTGCTTCCTATCGTCGCAATGACGACTATTCAATCGAATTCTATATAAAACCTCTCCTTTAAAGGAGAAAAAGAAAAAATTTTCCTTTTATTCAATCTTTTTCCTTTTATTGGACTTTGGACAAAAAGCAAAATAGTTAGTGTAATAATTACGCTAATCATATCTGGCAATGTTCCTCTGTCTCCAGTGAATTTAATCACTGAAAAATAGAAATAATTGAGAGTGATCGCCGACGGGGATGCCAACTTTTAGTTATTTTAAAGAAATAATATCTCCTTATATTCAATTCCGTAGCGGTTTTAACCAGAGGTAATTATCAATTATCAATTATCCATTATCCATTAATGAACTCCTGTCTCCTGTCTCCTGTCTCCTGACTCCTAGATCAAAAAACTTGGTATTTATCAAGATACGCTCAGGGGTTCTATAAATATTTTCCCTACTAATAGCTTCATCCGGTAGAGGAGATAGACGAGAATTAATAGGAGAATTAATGAACTTGAATAATTTGTTTTCCCACTCGTCAATAGACACTTTAGATTGCTGATCGCCTCGAACATCAATAATTTCTTTTTCTATTAAACTTTCAATATATTTTTCAATTGATAAGTCTTGTGATTTGGCTTTCTCTCTAATCTGAGCTTCAATTTCGGGTTTTAAATTAATAGTAATCATTATCTTATATGTACGCTTGACAATGTTGTTAAAGGTCGATAAAAACCATCACTTATAACAATAATATACCAATCCTAGACCATGGTGACAATAATTAGTCTTTTTTCGTTACCCTAATAGTATAGTAACTTTTATTAAAATTAGGCCATGAAACGCATTGTCTTAATCGCTGGTTTTGAATCTTTTAACGCAGGTTTATACCGTCAAGCAGCTCAACTGGCAACTTCCCAATGTCCAGATTTAGATATCCAAGTATTTAGCGATCGCGCCCTTTCCCAACAACCAGAAACGGTCGCTACTGCTCTCGAAAATGCTGATGTATTTTTCGGCAGTCTCCTTTTTGACTACGACCAAGTTTTATGGTTGCGCGAAAGAGTACAACATATTCCTATCCGTCTCGTTTTTGAGTCAGCACTGGAATTGATGGGATTAACACAATTGGGAAAATTTATTATCGGCGACCAACCGAAAGGAATGCCAAAACCAGTCAAATTTATTCTCAGCAAATTTTCCAGTGGCAAAGAGGAAGACAAACTCGCAGGTTATATCAGTTTCCTTAAAACTGGTCCGAAACTATTAAAGTTTGTACCAGTGAAAAAAGTGCAAGACTTGCGTAACTGGTTGATAATTTACGGTTATTGGAATGCAGGTGGTACAGAAAATGTGGCTGCCATGTGTTGGGTGTTGGCAGAAAAATATTTAGATTTAAAAGTTGGGGAAATACCGCCACCAGTGGAAACTCCGAATATGGGTTTGCTACATCCAGACTACCAGGGTTATTTTGAGTCTCCCAAAAAATATCTGGAATGGTATCGCCAACAAAAACAAACTTCTCCGACTCCAGTTGTTGGTATTTTGCTCTACCGCAAACACGTCATTACCAAACAACCATACATTCCTCAACTTATCCGCAAATTTGAAGAAGCAGGTTTGACACCCCTACCTGTATTTATCAACGGAGTCGAAGGTCATGTCGCCGTCAGAGACTGGATGACCAGCGCTTTTGAAAGTCAAAATTCAAAAGGCAAAAGTCAAAAGTTAGATGAAACTCAAAATTCAAAAGTCAAAAGTCATGAAATTCAAAAGTCAAAAGTTGAAAGTCATGAAATTCAAAATTCAAAAGTCAAAAGTCATGAAATTCAAAATTCAAAAGTCAAAAGTCAAAAGTTAGATGAAATTCAAAACTCAAAAGTTGAAAGTCATGAAAGTCAAAATTCAAAAGGCAAAAGTCAAAAGTTAGATGAAAGTCAAAATTCAAAAGTCAAAAGTCATGAAATTCAAAATTCAAAAGTCAAAAGTCATGAAATTCAAAACTCAAAAGTCAAAAGTCATGAAATTCAAAACTCAAAAGTCAAAAGTCAAAAGTTAGATGAAATTCAAAACTCAAAAGTCAAAAATCAAAAGTTAGATTCTGTTAAACCAATACTTTCCTTATCTCCCGAAGCAGTAGAAGTCGATGCAGTCGTTTCAACTATTGGTTTTCCCTTGGTGGGAGGTCCTGCGGGTTCTATGGAAGCAGGGCGACAGGTGGAAGTTTCCCAACGCATCCTCACTGCGAAAAATGTTCCTTATTTTGTGGCAGCACCCCTACTTATTCAAGATATCCATTCTTGGACGCGCCAAGGTGTGGGAGGTTTACAAAGTGTGGTTTTATATGCGCTGCCAGAATTAGATGGAGCGATCGACCCCGTTCCCCTGGGTGGTTTAGTGGGAGAAGATATTTATTTAATTCCCGAAAGAGTGAAACGTCTCACGGGTAGAGTCAAAAATTGGATAAAACTGCGTCAGACACCCCCTGCAGAAAGAAAAATAGCTGTTATTCTCTATGGTTTTCCTCCCGGTTATGGTGCCACAGGTACAGCAGCTTTATTAAACGTGCCGCGATCGCTCCTCAAATTTCTCCACGCTCTGAAAGAGGAAGGTTACAATGTTGGGGAAATTCCAGAAGATGGGGAACAACTTATTCGTCAAATTAAAGAAGCAGACGAAATTTATTCTTCCTCTTCCTCCCTCCATAATTCAGAACCAGTGCGAGCATCTTGCTCGCGTCCTTCATCCTCCGATTTTTCATCCTCGCATCCTTCTCAAGTAAATATCAAAATTCTCGAAAAATGGTTAGGCTATCTATCAACAACTCGCATGGAAAAACAATGGGGAAATCTCACCCGCACAGGCATAAAAACCGATGGTGAAAATTTCCATATTGGCGGAATTAAATTAGGAAATGTTTGGCTAGGAGTACAACCACCCCTCGGAATTTCTGGCGACCCCATGCGCTTAATGTTTGAACGAGATTTAACCCCCCATCCCCAATATGCAGCTTTTTATAAATGGCTACAAAATGAATTTCAAGCTGATGCAGTCGTTCACTTTGGAATGCACGGAACTGTGGAATGGTTACCCGGTTCGCCTTTGGGAAATACTGGCTATTCTTGGTCAGATATTCTGTTAGGAAATATGCCACATCTATATATATATGCTGCTAATAATCCTTCAGAATCTATGTTGGCAAAACGCCGTGGTTATGGAGTTTTAATTTCTCATAATATTCCGCCTTATAGTCGGGCAGGTTTGTATAAAGAATTGGTAAGTTTGCGAGAGTTAATTTCTGAATATCGGGAAGACCCCCAGAAAAATTCGGGGTTGCGGGAATCGATTTTTAAGAAGATTTTTGACACTGGTTTAAACTCAGATTGTCCGTTTAAGTATGGCAAAAAATTAGGGATTGAATTTACGGCGGAAAATGCGCGGATGTTTAGTGCAGATGTGGTTAATCCCTATTTTGTGGAAATTTACGAATATTTGCAGGTTGTAGAACAAAGATTATTTTCTTCTGGTTTGCATACTTTGGGAGAAGTGCCGAATCAGGAGGAATTAAAATCTTATTTGGAAGCTTATTTTGGAGAGCTAGACACGGATTTTGGGCACGGATATACGGATGATGAGGTTAAAGAAAGTGTGGGAAATGTTCGGAATTTGTTGATGCAAAATTCTGATAAATTGACTAATATTTTGCGTGGATTAACCGATAAGCAAGACACGGATTTTGGGCACGGATATACGGATGATGGTGTTAAGAAGGATGCTGCAAATATTCGGGATTTGTTAAGGCAAAATACTGATGAATTGACTAATATTTTGCGTGGATTAACCGATAAGCAAGACACGGATTTTGGGCACGGATATACGGATGATGGTGTTAAGAAGGATGCTGAAAATATTCGGGATTTGTTGATGCAAAATACTGATGAATTGACTAATCTTTTGCGTGGATTAAATGGAGAATATATTCCGGCTGCTCCAGGAGGAGATTTATTGCGAGATGGTCCGGGAGTTTTGCCAACTGGACGCAATATTCATGCTTTAGATCCCTATCGAATGCCTTCTCCTGCTGCTTATGAAAGAGGGCGAGAAATTGCTCGGAAAATTATTACTCAACATCTGGAAGAAAATGATAATTATCCCGAAACTGTGGCAGTAATGTTATGGGGTTTAGATGCTATTAAAACTCGCGGTGAATCAATCGGAATTTTATTAGAATTAGTAGGTGCTGAACCAGTAAAAGAAGGTACGGGTCGTATCGTTCGTTATGAATTAAAAAGTTTAGCTGAAGTCGGTCATCCCCGCATCGATATTTTAGGAAATTTATCGGGAATTTTCCGAGATAGTTTTGTCAATATTATTGAATTATTAGACGATCTATTCCAACGAGCAGCAACTGCAGAGGAACCCGTAGAACAAAATTTTATCCGCAAACACGCTTTAGCATTACAAGCGCAAGGTATAGAAAATGTTTCGGCACGGTTATTTTCCAATCCCGCTGGTGATTTTGGTTCCTTGGTCAATGACCGGGTTGTGGATGGTAACTGGGAGTCAGCAGATGAATTGGGCGATACTTGGCAAGGGCGAAATGTCTTTAGTTACGGTCGTCAGGATAAAGGTCAAGCACGACCAGAAATTTTGCAGGAGTTGTTGAAAGGTTGCGATCGCATCGTGCAGGAAATTGACTCGGTGGAGTATGGTTTGACAGATATTCAGGAATATTATGCTAATACTGGTGGCTTGAAATTGGCAGCAGAGAAACAACGGGGTAAAAAAGTAAGTGCGAGTTTTGTCGAAAGTTTCTCCAAGGATACCACCCCCCGAAAATTGGAAGATTTGTTGCGGATGGAATATCGTACAAAATTATTGAATCCAAAATGGGCAGAAGCAATGGCAAATCAAGGTAGTGGAGGAGCTTACGAAATTTCCCAACGGATGACAGCGTTGATAGGTTGGGGTGGTACCGCTAATTTTGTAGATAGTTGGGTTTATGACGGTGCTGCCGAAACTTATGCTTTGGATGCAGAGATGGCGCAGAAGTTGCGGGAAGCAAACCCGGAAGCGTTTCGGAATATTATTGGGCGGATGTTGGAGGCGAACGGACGCGGTTTTTGGCAAACAGATGACGAGAAGTTGCAGAAATTGAGGGAGTTATATGATGTAGCGGATGAGGAAATTGAAGGTGTGAGTAGTAACAAGTAGGTTGGGTAGAACGGAGTGTTAGCGGAGCTTATCCGCAGTATCAACCCAACATAATAGGTTATAAAATAAGAAGTAGGTTGGGTAGAATGAAATGTTAACGGAGCTTATCCGTAAGATAAACCCAACACAAACCAAGATAATGTTGGGTTTCGTGACCTCAACCCAACCTACAAAACTACAAAACTTTATGGAATATCGTCGGGCAAAAACACCAGGGGCAACTTATTTTTTCACAGTAGTGACATACAACCGCCAGAAAATTTTGTGCGAACCTGAAAATATAGATTTACTACGAAAAGCTTTTCGATATGTTATGCAAAAACATCCATTTAAAATAGATGCTATTGTCATCTTGCCAGACCATATTCATTCTCTTTGGACATTACCTAAAAATGATGCAAATTTTTCGATTCGTTGGCGGTTAATTAAAAGTTATTTTAGTCGTCAATACCATTCTCAATATCAGGGAAAAATTTCAACATCTCGACAATATAAAGGAGAAAAAGCTGTTTGGCAACGCAGGTTTTGGGAGCATCAAATTCAAGGATATTTAGATTTTGCTAATCATATAGAATATATTCATTATAATCCAGTACATCATGGATTAGTAACTGCTCCGAAAAATTGGGAATATTCTAGTTTTCATCGTTATGTAAAAGCGGGAATTTATGACAAAATGTGGGGTTCTTCAGAAAGACTTACTTTTGACAGCAATATTGGTAGAGAATAAATTGTAGGTTGGGTTAAGCGGCAGCGCAACCCAACAAAAACCAAGATAATAAGATAACAAGCAAGTAGGTTAGGTAGAACGGAGTGAAATCCTACAAAAATCAAGATAATAAGATAACAAGTAGGTTGAGTACAAAAAAGTGAAATCCTACAAAAACACATTATGTTGGGTTTATCCTAACGGATAAGCTCCGCTAACGTTCCTCAACCCAACCTACTTCTATGGCTTAGTAATTGAATTTATTGATTCCAACATTGTTATCCAGAAAATTTACAAAATTTTATTTATTTTAATTTTAGGATTATTTTCTCACCTACAATAGCAAACAAACTGTAGTCCAACAAAAACTAATATACAGAAATTAAAAAAGTATCCTGAAGCTGCATTTCACTTCAAGAAGAATAGACTATACATCACAAGATAGTTAAATAAATGAACATAAATTTATACTAGCTTGTCGATCTAATTAACTCTGAGAAAAAAAATCATGCAAGACACTCAAAACAACGAACTATTTTCCGATATTTCCACTGAAGAATCTGCTACTATTAATGGTGGTTGTGGTTGTGATGGTTACGGTCGCGGTCGCTCTGTATATTATGGCTACGGTCGCCCTCGCTACTACAATGATGGATATGGATACAGTCGCTCTGTAAGCTATGGTTACCGTCGTAGTAGCTATGGCTATGGTTATGGTGGATATCGTGGTCGTGGCTGCTACTAAAAGCTATTTCATTAATTGATAATGGATAATTGATAATTGATAATTACCAACCAGAATTATTTAATTATTAATTATTCAGTAATGGTGAAATTATAACTTTAGATTGATATTTAATTAAATGAGGCATCCATAATTTTATGGGTGTTTTTTTCTGATTTACTCCCTAGTCAACAGAAGTAGTTATTTGGGGTGAAATAAATCATCAGTATAGTTATTTTGTAAGCATTTCCTGCGGAATGCTACGCAAACAGCTTTTTAATGAACTATGTGGTTTGATAGACTATTAAGGTTGACTAATGGACTTTTACCCATACTTTTAATTATTTGAAGTCTCTCAATTACTTTTTGCTCCCTTAAAACTAATAAAGCTGATAGCTAATAGCTGACCGCTGAATGCTTACGTTATTTTTAATTTAAAAATTCAAATTATTATGTTAGATATAGTACCAGTACCAATATTACCAAAAGCATCTAGCGATCGCGAAATAAATAATGTTAATAAATATCCGTTAATTCTACAGCAAAGTGAAGAAGATTGTGGGGCAGCTTGTTTGGCTTCTATTGCTAAATATCATGGTCGTAATTTAACAATAAATCGTATTAGAGAAACTATCGGTACTAATCAACAAGGAACTACATTATTAGGTTTAAAACAAGGTGCAGATACTATTGGTTTTAATGCTAGGTCTGTCAAAGCAAATCCAGGAATTTTAGACCAAATTGAAAGTGCCCCTTTACCAGCAATTATCCATTGGCAAGGCTATCATTGGGTGGTTTTGTATGGAAAACAAGGAGATAAATATATCATTGCTGACCCTGCTCTTGGAGTTCGTTTTTTATCAAAAAAAGAATTAGCTGAAGCCTGGGGAGATTGGGTTTGTTTATTAGTAGAACCTGACCCAAAACGTTTTTTTTCTGAAGCTGATGAAAAAGTCAGTAATATTAGCAGATGGCTCAGACGAGTTTGGTATTATCGGCAAATTATTATTCAAGTTTTTCTGTTGAATATTGTCTTGGGTTTGCTTTCTATTGCTTCTCCTTTTTTGGTACAAATTCTCACTGATGATGTGCTAGTTCGGGGCGATTTTCAGTTACTTACCAGTGTGGTAATTGCTGTAATTGTGATGAATGTTTTTAGCAGTTGTTTGGAATTAGTTCAATCTAATATGATTGCTCATTTTGCCCAACGTTTGGAATTAGGGTTGGTGATGGAATTTGGGCGAAAAATTTTGAGTTTGCCATTGAAGTATTATGAGACGCGACGCAGCGGTGAAATTGTTAGTAGATTGACGGATATTAAAGAAATTAATCAGTTGGTTTCTCAAGTAATTGTCAGTTTGCCCAGTCAATTTTTTATTGCTTTGGTTTCTTTGACTGTGATGTGTATTTACAGTTTTTCCCTGAGTATAGTTGCTGTTTTTATGGCGGTAATTATGACTTTATCAACTATTGCTTTATTGCCGATATTGCAGCAAAAAACCAGAAGTTTATTTGCTTTAGAGGCAGAAAATCAGGGTGTTTTAGTAGAGACTTTCAAGGGAGCAATGACTCTGAAAACTACCTCTAGCTCTCCTCAATTTTGGGAGGAATTTCAAGGCAGGTTTGGTAAGTTAGCTAACTTGAGTTTTAGAACTACTCAAATTGGGATTGTGAATGATACTTTTTCGGGTTTAGTTAGTAATATTGCTAATATTTTTCTCTTGTGGTTTGGCAGTAATTTAGTTATCGCCGAACAATTAAGTATTGGTCAGTTATTGGCTTTTATTACTATGAATCAATATGTCTCAACTTTGGTTACTACTTTGGTAGGATTGATGGATGAATTGACCAGAGTTCAGACTGCTACGAAACGACTTTCTGAA
Source organism: Okeania sp. SIO2C2 (assembly GCF_010692625.1). Lineage (NCBI taxonomy): Bacteria > Bacillati > Cyanobacteriota > Cyanophyceae > Oscillatoriales > Microcoleaceae > Okeania > Okeania sp. SIO2C2. The sequence goes on along the minus strand of NZ_JAAHGM010000011.1, from coordinate 114,150 downwards.
GTAATTGATTATCCACCAGAAGTAGATAAAAATTATCAAAAACCCGATGCAAAAATTAGTCCTAAAGCCGATATTATTTGTTCCAATATTAGTTTTCACTACGCTGGTAGAATTGATTTATTAGAAAATTTTTCGGTGAAATTCCCTGGTGGTAAATCTATCGCTTTAATTGGTGAATCTGGTTGTGGTAAAAGTACCTTGGCAAAATTAATTGCTGGTTTGTATCCGGTGCAGTCTGGTAATATTCAGGTTGGGATTTATAATCTGCAAGATTTAGATATAGATTCTTTTAGAAAACAGGTAGTATTAGTTCCTCAAGATGCTCATTTTTGGAGTCGTTCGATTATTGAAAATTTTCAACTAGCAGTGCCTGGAGTAACTTTTGAACAAATCGTTAAAGCTTGTCAAATTTCTGGTGCGGATGAATTTATTAGTCGTTTACCTGATAAATATCAAACAGTTTTAGGAGAATTTGGAGCAAATATTTCTGGCGGACAAAGACAACGTTTGGCAATAGCAAGAGCTATGGTTAATGAGCCTGCTGTATTAATTTTGGATGAATCAACTTCTGGTTTAGATCCTGTGAGTGAGGCGGAAGTTTTGGAGAATTTATTGTTGCATCGACGGGGTAAAACAACAATTTTTATTAGTCATAGACCAAAGGTAATTAGTCGGGCTGAATGGATTGTTTTATTGAATAATGGTAAGTTAGAGTTGCAAGGTTCTACCGCTTCTTTACGGGCAAAACATGGGAATCATTTAGATTTTTTGAATCCTTAAATTATCGAGTGGTAATAAGTTTGCTAATTCTATTTATTTGTTAAGTTTCAGTTGAGTATCTCGAATTTTATTGACTATTGCGTAAGGAGAAATAGTAATTTGATTCATTCTGTGAAGCACTAAAGGTTGATCGAGAGCGATCGCCTCATCCTCAGATCGCCTGATTAATTATAAGTTGGCAAATTTCTTATTCCTGGTGTCAAAATGTTACAGTGGAATTTGAAAATTCATCTGGGAAACATCAGTAAGTTAAATAATTATGGTAACTACTACGTCTTTTACACAGGCTAAAATACTGTGGCGATCTGGTAAATTAGACGATGCTTTTAAAAAATATAAACAGTCAATAGAATTAAATCCAAATTTTGCTTGGAGTTATTACTATCTGGGAGAAATATTAGCCACACAAAAGAAATTGCAAGAGGCAGTTATCCAATATGAAAATGCAATTAAAATCAATCCTCAATCTGCAACTTTTTTGCTTTCTATAATAGGAAAAGTTGAGGAGGCTATAGTGCTGTTAAAAGAGTCAAATTATATTAATATTCATCCTAATTTATATTCTACTTTGGCTAATTTAATTGTTGAAAGTAAGGGTGATTTATCCGAAGCTGAAATTTATTATAAAAAAGCCATTGCTCTTCAGCCATCAATTGAGCAATAATATAATTCATCATCTGGTTGAAATTGTACTTCTACTAAATAGAATGGCTGGTCAGAATTACTATCAGTTGGTAGAAATAATCCATCCAAACGAAATGCTAATTGTTTGACTTCACGGGAAGTAAATTCATAATTGTTGGCTTCCGGTTCAGAAATACCAATTAATTAAAAAAAATCGGCGGAAATATCAGAAATAGTTGATAGGAAATGCTGTCTGTTTTCAGGTTTTTTTTTGTTAGTCTAATTATAAATTAACAGAACTTTAAATTGCTAAAAATTTTCAGTATTTGTGCAAATTAAATAGTTGAATTTTTCCAGTAAATAATCAATGATTATTATGTAGTTTAATTAATCTTAAAAAATAAAAAATTCGTCTTTTGCATAAGTCCTGTAGATAAAAATGTAGGGAGATTCCATGGAATGTCCCTATAACGGCTTGAGAAAAGGATAATATTATACGAGATTTCAAAGAATACAATTTTTCTGTGAACCAAGAATCCTAGTTTCAGGAGAATCTCTATACCTGCATACCTGAACGCCAGATATTATGTCAATGTGTGTCAACTTTTTTCCCAAGTGGTACTATTAAGAAAATATTTCAAAAAAAGACTAGCTACTTTTGGCCTCTTCATCCTCAGTTAATTTTCGGTTACGGCTCTCCTCACTAGGCACTCCTACTTTTACGACGCTAAATTAGTTACAGTAAACAAAAATTTACATTAGTTTCTATTTATGGCCTAATTGTGGTTTAAAACTAGGTAACAATTAAACTACAGGAGGGACATATCCCCTGTAACTATAATATGTAAGGAAAAGTAACCATGTTTGAACGCTTTACAGAACAATCAATCAAAGTGATCATGTTGGCCCAGGAAGAAGCTCGTCGCCTTGGACATAACTTTGTGGGTACAGAGCAAATCCTCCTGGGTTTGATTAGTGAAGGTACAGGTATTGCGGCTAAAGTTCTCAAAGAATATGATGTAAATCTCAAAGATGCTCGGAACGAAGTAGAACAAATAATTGGCCGTGGGTCTGGCTTTACTCCGGCAGAAATTCCTTTTACTCCCAGGGTAAAACGGATGTTGGAAGTATCTTTAGAAGAAGCAAGAAAACTAGACCATAACTATATCGGTACAGAACATTTGCTACTAGCATTGCTGCAAGATTCTGGAGGAGTCGCTGCTAAAGTATTGGACAATTTGGGAATTGATAGAAGCAAAATTCGGACTCAGATAATTCGCTCCCTTGGAGAAGTTGCTGCAGTTTCTCCTGGAAGCTCTAATTCTGGAAATAAGAAAGCTGTAACTCTAGAAGAATTTGGTACAGACCTGACGAAATTAGCAGCAGAGGGTAAAATCGACCCAGTCGTGGGCCGGGAAAAAGAAATTGAACGGATGATTCAAATTTTGGGCCGGAGGACAAAAAATAATCCTGTCCTTCTTGGCGAACCAGGGGTCGGAAAAACAGCGATCGCTGAGGGATTAGCTCAACGTATCGTTAACCAAGATGTTCCGGATCTTCTACAAAATAAACAGGTGGTGAGTCTAAATATCGGTTCCTTAATTGCTGGTACCAGGTTCCGAGGAGAATTTGAGGAACGACTGAAAAAGATTATGGATGAAGTCCGCTCTAATGGCAATATTATCCTAGTAATTGATGAAATTCATACTGTTGTGGGTGCTGGTGCCATAGAAGGTAGTATGGATGCTGCTAATATTCTCAAACCTGCTTTGGCCAGAGGCGAGGTACAATGTATTGGGGCAACTACTCTGGATGAATATCGCAAGCATATTGAACGGGATGCTGCTCTCGAACGTCGTTTCCAACCTGTGAAAGTGGGCGAACCTACTGTGGAGGAAACAATTGAAATTCTTTATGGGGTACGTTCTGCTTACGAACAACACCACAAGTTGATAATTTCTGATGAAGCTTTGACCGCAGCAGCTAAACTATCAGACCAATATATTAGCGATCGCTTCTTACCAGACAAAGCAATTGATTTGATAGACGAAGCAGGGTCTCGTGTTAGAGTCAAAAACTCAATGCTTTCACCACAGTTGAAGGATATGAGGCGAGAAATCTCACAAGTGACAAAGGATAAAGAAGAAGCTATTCGCGCACAAGACTTTGAGCAAGCTAGTCAATTGCGCGACCGCGAACTGGAAATTCAAGCACAAATTGAACAGAGCGATACCGATAGACAAGAGGAAAAAACGAAGGTTACCCCTGTGGTGACAGAAGACGATATTGCTCATATCGTGGCATCTTGGACTGGAGTACCTGTGAGTAAGTTGACAGAATCTGAATCTGAGAAACTACTACACATGGAAGACACTCTGCACCAACGTCTCATTGGTCAAGAAGATGCAGTTAAAGCAGTATCTCGTGCTTTGCGTCGTGCCCGTGTTGGTCTGAAGAACCCCAACCGACCCATTGCTAGTTTTATCTTCTCTGGTCCAACTGGTGTTGGTAAGACCGAACTGACAAAAGCCTTAGCTGCTTATTTCTTCGGTTCTGAGGAAGCAATGATTCGACTAGATATGTCAGAATACATGGAACGTCATACAGTTTCTAAACTAATTGGTTCACCTCCAGGATTTGTTGGTTATGACGAAGGTGGCCAACTTACTGAAGCAGTACGCCGTCGCCCCTACACTGTCATATTGTTTGATGAGATTGAAAAAGCTCATCCAGATGTATTTAATATCTTGTTGCAAGTCTTGGAGGATGGTCGTCTCACTGATGCTAAAGGACGGGTAGTCAGCTTTAAAAATACCTTAATCATTATGACTTCTAATATTGGTTCTAAGGTCATTGAGAAAGGTGGCGGTGGTTTAGGTTTTGAGTTTGCTGAGGATAAAGAAGAAGCTCAATATAACCGTATCCGCAATTTAGTCAATGAGGAACTCAAGCAGTATTTCCGCCCAGAATTTCTCAACCGACTGGATGAAATTATTGTCTTCCGTCAGTTGAATAAGGATGAGGTGAAAGAAATTGCAGAAATTATGCTGCGGGAAGTATTCAGTCGTTTGGGCGAACGAAATATGACTCTGACACTCAGTGACAGCTTTAAAGAGCGCTTGATTAAGGATGGATTCGATCCTAGTTATGGTGCCAGACCACTGCGTCGCGCAATTATGCATTTGTTAGAGGATGCTTTGGCAGAAGCATTATTAGCTGGTCAAATTCAGAATGGTGAAAATGTTTATGTAGATTTAGATGAAAATGGAGAGGTAAAAGTTACATCTGCTGGAGCTGCTAAAGAGCAACTTCCAGAATTTGCTTACAGCAATAATTAATCTCAAGATAAGGTTCCGATCAACGTATAATTTCTGAGAACAAGGAGTTGGGTTAAGCATTAGCATAACCCAACATTTTTATTGACATAATTTTACAGCAGTTTCGGAAATTGATTTACACAATTAGATACTATTTGTCTCAGATTGTCTGAGATTTCAAGGATTTAAAGACTGCTTGAAACTCCTCGTAACTGATTAGATCATCACCACTTGTGTCTGCAGTTTTCATCATATTCTCAATTTGAACATCATTAATATGGGTATCGATACTACGAATATAAGTTTGTAACTCATCTAAACTTATATATCCTGACCTATCTGTATCAATATATTGGAAAACTCTGTAGAGTTGCTCTTCTTCTACAGAAATAATGTGTTCTACGAAACCAAGACTTTCAGCGATCGTCTTCCACAACTGATAGGAGTCAGTGTGTTTAAGAGCATCTGCTTCGTCATCTTTAGTAATGCTATATTCTTGGCGAAGTTCTTGAACTAGGTTGCGATCTTCTGGGGATAAATTCTTCAAAAGGTCTTCTAACACTTCATTGGATGTTTCCTCAGAGAATGCTTTCATCAAGTTAGCAACCCAGTTTCGATCTGGGTGAGTTTTCCCAGAATGTAAGATAATTTCCAGAAGAGTTTCTCGATAGCTCTCCAACCGCAGAGAGTTTTCTCTATTGTGCGGCTTACGAGGATCGAATAGCTCGGGATATTCTTGGCCTAGTTCCACTAAGATGGTATCGTGATCTTTATCAGAAATACCCAGTTCTTGCCGCATTTGCTTGAAGTTTTCCAGAGTATTAGCAGGGTATACATAACCCTCATCAATGGCATCTCGCAGCATCGCTTTATAAGTTTGCAGACGTTTTTCTTGGGAAAAATCAGGCAGAACTTTAGCAAGAACATAGACTTCATCCGCATTAAGATCGTCAATAGATCGTCCATCCAAAAACTTCGCAGTATCTAAATTCAGCTTTTTGAGCTGCTTTTGCAATCGAGTGGCAAGACTTTCCCGTTGATAACGACTTGGAGTGCGCCGCCAAGTTCTATAAAGCCACAAACTACTAGATACCATTATAAAAACCGGGAAAAGACTAGGCAGAGGTGATGGTAACATCTTAACATAACCGCGCGCTGAAAAAATAAAGAAAAAATTAAAAATGAAAAACGTACACAACGTAAACATTTGATGTCGAATGACTCGGGAGTCAGTATGTTTGTGATGGCGCTTATGATAGGCTTTATAAAGATCTTCCAAGGCACAACCAATACCTATAGCACCAAAGATAAATAGACCAATAGTGACGGGTACTGCTAGTAATTTAGGAAAGTCTATAGGCTCACCTAATAAATAATACCCAGGTTTGAGTATATCTGCCAGTTGACTTTCTTCATGAGACCAGACTCCCGATATAAGATAATCCCAGTTCCCAGCATAAAGATAGTAATAAACAAAATACCCAACTGTAAGGCCAATATAGCCATAGTAGAGCCATTGCTGCTTATAGCTCTCGATCTCATCCCAATAGGCAGATTCAGCATCTATATCAATACACTTGGTTGTACAGGCAACACAAGCACTCAATTCTTTACCCTCTTGAGTTACTGTACGACACATAGATTGGGTAACGGGTTTGCGATCGCCTTTGTGAGCCGTACTGTTGAACAGTCCTCTTGGTTGTCCATAAATCTTTTGTACGGGAGCCATTGGGCAAATATACTGACACCAACTCTTACCTCCATAGAGAAAACCAACCGTTAGTGCTGAGATAATGGTAAAGGTTAGAAACAAGCCTAATGCCAAACGATTAGAGTTGACAAACACAATACGAGCACAGACTCCTACATATAAAAGACCAAATTGTAGGCAAAGATGATTCTGAGCTAGCCATGAATTTTTGGCAACTTTGACCAATTCCTTGCGCACTTTCCCTGTTCCACTGACGCGCTTGCGTTTACGTTCCCATCCTAATGCACGAGGAATTTGCGAAATAAAGGAGAGAGGACAAATTCGTCGCCAAAATTCGTGTCCGAACACAAATAAAATCAGCACACCACAGGGCACGATCAGACCCCAAAAAAGAGGAGCTCCCATCGCATAGGGTATCTCTTCAATACATTTTCCTTGTAGTAGGACACAGTTTTCTGGATTGATTTTGAACGGACTTAATACATTGGAAGCTTCTGTTAGCTGAGTGGATATTGGATCGTAGAATAGTGAAAAAATTAGTACACACCAACCCAAGGCAACTGCCATTCGTACTCGATGAATTTTGATTTCAGAAATGTTACTTATCATCGCTAATTTTTTTTTCTCGAGATATTTTTTTGAGTTTTAGCAGTTAACTGAAGAGTACAAAGTTCTTCTAAAAATAGGTAGTCCTGTAGATGTAGTGATATTTATAAGTAAAATCCTTTCACAGTAAGGAGTAAAAATGCACAAATCACTACTTCTACACAACTATAGCAATGAGCGCTGGTATATTTACAAATTGTAGTAGGGGCAAAAGAGCTAGAAGTCTTATATGATTCCTACGGAATGCTTGCGCAAACGGCAATTTATTCCCCCTGTTCCCTGTTCCCTGTTGCCTGTTCCCTGCGCACAGCGCTATACCTAAAAATATTACTTACAGCAGTTTCGGAGTTAGTAGAGATACAAAGTTTTATTACCTTAGTAAATAGAGAAGAGAGATTAGTCTTCAAGTATACCTCACCATCCGCGCAAAGTACTGTAATCTCAAGGCTGAAAGTGTTACTGAAAAAGGCTTGCAGCAAATAAACTTTCTATAATATGGTTTGTCACCTTGAGAGCGCCGAAAGCTTTAGCTAGTAATGATTTTTCCCAGAAGTTTGTACTCTCTAGCACTTAACTATTTTTTATAGATACTACTAAACTCCCATGGAAGTTGTATCCAAATTATCTAAGATCAATATTTAATTGGTTGGAATTGAGCAATCCTACCTTACAGACTAAAGACTACAAAGTTATTCTAAAAATATTACTTACAGGAGTTTCAGAGTTAGTTAGATACAAAGTTTTATTGCCTTAGAAATGAGAATTAAATAAGATCCACAGTTTTTGGCTAGGAGTATGGTACTCAAATGCTTCTGTGCAGGAAATTTGGAAGTTAATAAATCCTCATTCCTTAGTAAATAGGGAAGAGAGATTAGTCTTCAACTGTACTTCACCATCCGCGCAAAGTACTGTAATCTCAAAGCTGAAAGTGTTACTGAAAAAGGCTTGCAGCAAATAAACTCTCTATAATATATAATATGGTTTGTCACCTTGAGAGCGCCGAAAGCTTTAGCTAGTAATAATTTTTCCCAGAAGTTTGTACTGTCTAGCACTTAACTATATTTTTATAGATACTACTAAACTCCCATGGAATTTGTATCCAAATTATCTAATATCGATATTTAATTGGCTGGAATTGAGCAATCATAAGACACTCAAGAATATTAAGCAGAATTATTGCAACGATAAATTAATTCCATCACTTCCGAACGACTCAACTTTTCTTGCCCCATAGTTAAAATATCCAGAGTAGCATGAGCAAGAGTCAGAGGAATTTGGCAAAAATTTCGAGCAGGTCCTGAAGGAAGAGAGTTAGTATAAGAATCAGCTAATAATAGATTACGTTGAGCATAAGCTTGCATATCCTTGGCAACCCAACCGTTAGGAAAAAAATCTACGCCCCTATCTAAATCTTCTGAATGGTTTCGGAGAATATTTACTGCCTGTAGACCACGGCCAAATCCAATTGCCTGAGTACGATTAGTATTAGTATTATCATACCAACTCCATAAATCGGAAAGTAATAAACCTACTGCACCTGCCACACTAAAAGTGTAACGATCCAAATCTGATTCAGTGTGAATTGCCCAATTATTTTCAGCCCAATAAGCCATCCGGTCTGCCATTGCTGCTGTTACATCCCAGATCCTGGGTGCTATTGTATCTGAAGCCAGTATTGCCCATTCTCCTACTCTTTTTGTTACTTCCGGTAGGTTAGTCATATTCAAGTCTAACTTTGCGGAAAAGTTCGGGAAACTTGAATGGTTAACTCCTTCTTGTAAAAGTAAACTAATCTTTCGCAACAATTTTGCCTTCGTGAAGCTATCTAAATCTGGATGATCCTCAATTTCATCAATGGCACGCATACAAAGATAGGCCGATGTAACTGCCTCTTTTAGCCCAGATGGTAATTGACTAATAGGAATATAGAAAGTACGACTTGTTTCTTTTAATATATATAAGGCATCTTTATCTTCAGGTCTGTTCATCTGTTTCACTCCTCACGGCTATTTTTGGTTTATAACAGAAGAAGGAAGTAAGAAGCAAGAAGCAAGAAGGAAAAATCTTGCGTTATCTGAGTTTTAAGCTTTTAATATGTCCTAATCTTTGCTTAGACTGCTATACAGCGCTTTTCAGGTTGATGACCTCACGTCATCAACAAAAACCTGTAGGGGCGAATGGCCATTTGCTGACGCAAATCTCCGCTTTAGCAGAACAATCTTGGGACAATTTTTCCGAATACCTCCTAATTATTCTTATGTTTGCTTCTCCCCCACTCCCCCACTCCCCTACTCAACAAAATGTAGAAAAGTTTTTGAGAAATGGTATTATTTCTGAGGAGTCAGTAAGTCCAGTAGGGTGCGTTAATGAAATGTAACGCACCATCTAGATTTTAATTTTCGGTGTGTTACACTGATGATTTCACATTTGGATAGTTTATCAAAGTTTTGGCAGGAAATCTGAGATTATTTTGCTAGCGAAACTTCCGACTCAGGCGCAACCTGATGGCGCTTCGTTCTGACCTCTGCCACAACCCGTGGGGTCGCACCACTGTTCCCTGCCATAACTTAATTAGGGCTTGCTGATTAACTATAAAAGTATTGAAATATAAAGGTTTCAGCCTTCTTAGATAGAAAAAAGTGCGCCTGTTTTCGGTCAAGAAAGCTCAAAAAACTAGCATTTTGTGCAAGAGTTGGGCAGAAAAATTAAGGGACAATTCTTCCAACTACATCCTCTGTAATTCCCATTTCTCCTGTCTTCCCCTCCTGGGAGGGGTTAGGGGTGGGTTGTCTCCTGTCTCCTGTCTCCTACCCTCACTCATAAGACTTTTGAGCGCAAACCCTAATTACTCATCATTTTTTCTAGAAAAGGAAGTCCAAAGGCAATAACAATACTAACCGCTAAACCAGCAAAAGCTTTTAAAGCGTCACTAAAAATAATCTTACCTACATCCTTCATTTCACGGTTTTGGAAATTGTGAGCTATTGCTATTTCTCTTCCTGCTAAAAGACCGATAAATACCCAAGTTGTACTCATTGGCATTTTGCTCCATTCTTTAAATAATAATAAGATTAATCCATAAATCAAATCTACAATTGTTGCCGAACGAATATCTTGAGTATTAGTTTTACTGGTAACTATATGTTGAATTGCACCACCATTTCTGTAAAAGATAATTGCGTGTAAAATTAACATCACAAACATGGAAAAAAATAGCATTGAAGCATCAAGATTTCGTGGCAAGTATGCAAAGATATTTGCCAAGTCTTGAATTAACCATTGACTCCACAAAAATGCTGTTGATACCCACTGCAAAATCACCCAATAAATTGGTGCTTCTTTGTCTGCTGTACTTAGAAATTTCTCTTCTAAAGCTTTAGTGATGAATTTATAAACAAGTATAGCTGTGACAAAAGCTAACCCATAGCCAAAAAATGATTTAGTCAGCATACTGATGAGATTGCTAGGAGCAAAAACTGTGAGAATGAGAAAAGTGGTACTAACAGGAATTCCCCAATTTGTTAAAAATAGAAGTACAAAAGGAGGAACTATATAAATCCAACTAAAATTTTCAGGAAAAGGAAATTCTGCCAAACGCCCATAAGCTATATCTCCATCATTAGTAATCCAGCCATAGAAAAAAACTACTAACAAAACGGAGCAAATAAACAGCCATAAAACCCACCAAGGGCGCTGAGAATTAGAACTTAAAAATGTGCCAAGGGTTTGTATAGCATCGTTAGCTACAATCGAATATGATGCTAATAGAAATCCAACCCACATAAAAATATATTGACTGTTCATATTTTAGGGAATAGGGAATAGGGAATAGGGAATAGAGAATAGAGAATAGGGAATAGGGAGTAGTAATTTGAGAAACACTACATATATAATAACTACAGTTTAGATGATGAAGATGTTGATTTGGAAAACTATTAGACTTATTGCAAAAGTCAGAGAATAGGAAATAGGGAATAGGGAGAAATAATTGATAATTTTATCGATTTAATGAATGAAGCAAGCATTTTCTTAACTTCTACTACATTTTTAAACAAAGAATTGAAGCACAAGAATAACGAGATTAAATTGTCCACTAAAGATAATAAAGCTGTTTGCGCAGCATTCCGTAGGAATAGCTGATAGCTGACCGCTGTTTGCGCAGCATTCCGGAGGAAATGCTTACGTTAAAGTTAACAATAGATTAAAATTTTTGCAAAATCTTGAGAAGATTATATAATTAAATTATTGTCTATAGAACTCTTTCAATAATTGATAATTGATAATCACCTCTCCCTAAAAGGCAGAGGATTGAATAAAAGGAAAATTTTTTATTGTTTCTCCTTTAAAGGAGAGGCTTTAAACCTTAATTATTCGGTAAAAATAGTAATATATAGTAATATAAAGATTTAGTAATATAAGTAAAGTGTGTTGTATTTAAACTGCTATCTTCGTTATTATCTAGAGAATTAATAAACTAGAAACTTAATAAATAATTAGATTTTTCCGGAGGCTCATATATGGTTTTATTAAAAACTATTTGGCACAATGCTCTAACAGTTACAGTTGCAGCAGTTACTCTTTCACTTGGCACTGTTGGTGAAGTCATCGCCCAAACTATTGAAGGTGCAGGAGCATCATTCCCCGCTCCTTTGTATGAGCGTTACTTTCAAAAATTAAAAGAAGATACAGGAATTACAGTAAATTACAATTCTGTGGGTAGTGGCAAAGGTATTGAGAGTTTTATTGCAGATACTGTTGACTTTGCAGGTACAGATGCACCACCAGTTGCAGCAGAAATAGAACAAATGCCAAAAGGAGTAGTTATGGTACCTACCGCAGGAGGTGCTGTAGCAGTAGTTTATAATTTGCCAGGAGTTACTGAACTAAAACTATCTCAGTTGGTATTGCCAGATATCTTTGCAGGTAAAATTACTAAATGGAACGATCGCCGTATTGCTCAGGACAACCCAGGAATTGACTTACCTGACTTACCTATTCAAACTGTAGTAAGAGCGGATGGTAGTGGTACAACCTTTATTTTCTCCAGGCATCTGAGTGCTGCAAGTCCAACATTTAGTCGAGAAGTGGGTGCATCCAGAAAACCTGATTGGCCAAAAAATCCCCTCAAAGGTGAAAAAAATGATGGTGTAGCTGCTTTAGTAAAAGAAACTGAAGGGGCGATCGGTTATGTACAGGACACTTTTGCTCGTCAAAACAACCTGTCAACAGCAATGCTGGAGAACCTACAGGGTCGGTTTGTCGAACCTACTCTCGAAGAGGCGAATATTGCATTATCCGGACTGAGATTTTATCAAGACTTTACCCCTGCTAACGAAGCTAACCCTGATGATGGATACCCCATAGTTGGAGTGACCTGGTTATTAGTTAAGGAAAATTATGAGACTTCAGGTCAAGCAACTGCAGTTAAGAAAATGGTCAATTGGGTTTTACAGGAAGGTCAAAACTTGAACAATACTCTTGAGTATACTCGTGTTCCAGAAGCTATAGGTGCAAAAATACTTGAGAAAGTTGAAACTCAAGTAGCAAATCAATAATCAGACTTGAGCTATAGCAATTCCCAAAAAGAGTGAGGTACAAAATTCGTTTTTTTTAGGGAACAGGGAATAGGGAATAGAATAGAAATCAAAGATAGGTGTGCCTCATTAGGAATCTCCGATAATAAAAAATTAGCGTTGGTAAAGCGCGTGTATGATATTAATCGCGCATTACTTAGGAGTCAACCCACCCCTCGCCCCTCCCCCTCCCAGTAGGGGAACAGGAGTCAGGAGTCAGGAGAGAAGAAAGAGGAATAGAAGGAGAAAGTTTTTTGGTCGCGTAAAGGTCATGGACTTCTATCGCGCTCTGATCCGGACATGATATCATGCCTCAAATTACCAACGCCAAAAATAAAATCAACTATCGCACAGAAATTATCAATTCTTTCCCCCTACTCCCTCTTTTCCGGAGATATCTATTGAACAGCACAAAAAAGTAGCGATCGCCCATCAAAACACCCTATTTAATAGACATCTGGTGATCATAAAAAATCAAATTAATTATCGCACAGAAATTATCAATTCTTTCCCCTTACTCCCTAATCCCTACTCCCTACTCCCTCTCTTCCAAAGTACTAAAGTGAATCTCTCTGGTAAACTGAAAAACTGAACTAAATTAAGGGGAACTATTTTAAAATGATAGAATCACTAAATGTACTAGGTGAAAAGCTAGAAGTTTGCTGTACTTCTCCCATGACTGGATTTTATCGGGATGGGTTTTGTCAGACTGGACCATCAGATTTTGGTTCCCACGTTATTTGTGCAGCAGTGACAGCAGAATTTTTGGAATTTACTAAGCGTCGTGGTAATGATTTGAGTACACCTAGACCAGAATATTCTTTTCCTGGTTTAAAACCGGGCGATCGCTGGTGTTTGTGTGCGTCTCGTTGGAAAGAAGCTCTAGATTCTGGAGTTGCACCACCAGTAGTTTTGTCAGGAACTCATCAAAAAGCATTAGAAGTAGTACCTTTGGAGGTTTTGCAGGAACACGCACTTATTTAGGTGGTAGGTCTGAGTTATAGCAGTCGAAGGAAAGGTTAGGACAGGTCAAAAGCTTAAAACTCAGACAAAGTAAGATTTTTCCTTATTCCCTCTTTCCTCTTCCTTCTTCCTTCTTCCCTCTTCCTTCTGCTACTACAAAACCACACCTAATGCAGTTTCTTGAGATTGACTTTCCAACATCAAACCATACTCTAAACCTTCAACAACCGCCTGATAAGAAGCATCCAAAATATTAAAAGAAACCCCAAGAGTCGTCCACCGTTGCTGACCATTACTAGACTCAATTAACACCCTAGTTTTAGCAGAAGTACCAGCTCTACCATCCAAAATTCTCACCTTATAGTCAGTCAAATAAAAATTAGCGATCGCTGGATAAAAATTTTCTAAAGCCTTCCGCAAAGCAGCATCCAAAGCTGAAACTGGACCATTTCCTTCAGCAGCTTCCAAAATATCCTGACCATTAACAGTAACTTTCACTGTCGCCAGAGAATTACTAAATTTTTCACCATCCTTATCCAAGTGTACTTGAAAACCCTTAATTTCAAAGAAATGCTGTCTTTGCTTCAAAGCTTTTCGCATCAATAACTCAAAACTAGCTTCTGCTCCCTCAAACTGATATCCCTTATTTTCTAACTCTTTTAACTTATCCAGAATTTGCCGACAAGCAGGGTTTTGACGATCCAGCTCGATACCAAAACTTTTTGCCTTTGCCAACACATTACTCAAACCTGCTTGGTCAGAAATCACAATGCGACGACTATTCCCTATCTGTTGCGGTTGAATATGTTCATAAGTTAGAGGGTTGCGCTCCACTGCCGACACATGAATACCACCCTTATGAGCAAAAGCAGACAAACCCACAAACGGCGCGTGGTCATCAGGAGCAAGATTCACAACTTCACTAATAAAGCGACTGGTCTGAGTCAATTTTTCCAGTTGTTGTGGTTGAATGCAATCATAACCCAGCTTAATTTGTAAATTAGGAATCAAAGTACAAAGGTTAGCATTACCGCAACGTTCCCCATAACCATTGATAGTTCCTTGCACCATCCCCGCTCCTTCTCTGACAGCAGATAAAGCATTAGCAACAGCAGTACCTGAATCATTATGAGTGTGAATGCCTAATTTTGCAGTGGGCAAAGCATGGGAAACATCTGCTACTATCTGAGTAATTTCGTGGGGAAGAGTACCACCATTGGTATCACAGAGAACTAACCATTCCGCACCAGCATTAGTTGCAGCAGCTAAGGTTTGCAAAGCATAGTCAGGATTATTTTTGTAACCATCAAACCAATGTTCCGCATCATAGATGACCTGACGACCTTGACTACGGAGATAAGAAATCGTATCTGCAATCATTGCCAAATTCTCTTCCAGAGTAGTTTTTAGCCCCTCAACAACGTGCAAATCCCAAGATTTGCCAAAAATTGTCACCCACCGCGTACCAGCAGATAAAATGGGTTGTAGAGTGGTATCAGAAGCTGCTTGTTTTCCGGGACGACGAGTGGAACAAAATGCGACTACTTCTGCTTGAGTAAGAGGTTGTTCTTTTAGTTGCCAGAAAAATTGTACGTCTTTAGGATTCGCACCTGGCCAACCTCCTTCAATAAAAGGAATCCCCAAGCTGTCGAGTTGGTGGGCGATGCGTAGTTTGTCTTCTAGGGATAAGGATAGTCCTTCTCGTTGGGCACCATCGCGTAGGGTTGTATCGTAAATCCAGAGTTTTTTCATTATTAATAGGGGTGTTAGAAATTCAGAGAATTTTTCAATTTAACAGGATTTGCGCTAGAGAGGGCGAATGCCATTCGCCTCTACATACGGACACTAAATCCAGTGAGGGCGAATACCATTCGCCCCTACATATACGGTTTTCAAGGTGAATTTGCGTAACTCCTGTTTAATTTAAACTTTATAATTAATCCTACTTTTTTAGTGATTTTTTACTTTATCTTTTAATTTTTTTTAACTTTTAACTGTTAATATAGTAATATAGATAAAATAATTTATTATGGTTAAGATTCAGGCTCAAGGTAAAACTATAACTTGCGATCGTGGTGCAAATTTGCGTCAGGTTTTACTAAAAAATGGTGTTGATGTCTATAATGGCAATGCTTCAATTATTAACTGTCGTAGTATTGGTACTTGTGGCACTTGTGCAGTGGAAATAGAAGGAGAAGTTTCTCCACTTCAATGGCGAGAAAAAGCTAGACTTTCTATGCCTCCTCATTCCCCTAATTCTAGTAAACGTTTGTCTTGTCAAGTGCAAGTTTTAGGAGATATAAAAGTAACTAAATATAATGGTTTTTGGGGGCAAGGTTCCGAAATTGTTTGGACTTATGAAGGATAAAATATACCTTGAAAAAAATTACTAAAAATATCTGCCAAAAACGGACATATTAGGGATAAAAGTTTCAGACTTTCGAGCTATTTTTTGATTTTTTACAAATGATTTGGGATTATTCTCTGATAATAAAAACATAGAAAAAATATTATTTATAGCAACCGCTAGGTTAATGTTTGTTGAAGAAGGAGACAGGAGACAGCTATACTGGAGACAGGAGGAAAATTACATGGGGATAGTCAACGACCTGCCGCTCCGCGTCTACGCTCCCCCAAGTAATTTTGAACACCGTGTAGACGGTGGGGTATTAAACCCACAAAGAAAATGGGCATTGCTGAATTAAGGTATGAAAGTAGGTTTATAGGGAACACTTAACTGGGAACAGGGAACAGGGAACAGTTAATATTAACAAGTAGTTCAAACCATCCAAAATAAAAAATCCCAAATACAAAATTATCAAATCATACCCACCAGTCAGCAATGCCAGAAAATGATAATTAGTGCGAGCATCTTGCTCGCGTCTTAACGAAGTCAGAAGTCAGAACTCAGAAGTCAGAAGTTATTTTTGTAACGGTGATTTGAGCAAGGTTCAAAAAATATTTCTCCTTAAAATGCGGAGTTTTAGACCCATATTATTTTGATAAATCATCATAATTATCCGATGTTTTGACTATAGTGGCGACTGTTATACAGTAGTTTCCGAAGTTATAAGGTACAGGACTAGCGGGCAAGATGCCCGCACTACAAGAATTTTACGATTCAGACCAGTGCATTATTAGTCAGAAATATGCTGTATATTTGAATAAAACCAAAGAAAAGAACTAAAAAAGTGTTGCCAATAATCATCCATTCCTCTTTCTTCTTCTTTCTTTTCTCCTGACTCCTGACTCCTGACTCCTGACTCCTAAGTAATTAAGTTTAATATCATACACTAATTCAGTAACACCTAGAAAATGAATCAATCAAGCAATATCCTAATTATTGGTGGCGGTATTATTGGTCTATCAATAGCAATAGAGCTAACATTACGAGGAGCAAAAGTAACAGTTATTAGCCGTGATTTTCAGCAAACAGCGACAAATGCTGCTGCTGGAATGTTAGCTCCTCAAGCAGAAGCTATTCCCCCTGGTAAAATGTTAGATTTATGTTTAAAAAGTCGGGCATTATATCCAGAATGGGTAAAAAAAATAGAATCAATTAGTGGTATAAAAACTGGCTATTGGCCTTGTGGAATTTTAGCCCCAGTTTATGCAGAAAAAGACAGGGAAAATTATACTTTTCAAAACCTAAATTATCAATGGTTAAATCAAGCTGAAATCCATCAATATCAACCAGGATTAGGTCTAGAGGTAATTGGGGGTTGGTCTTACCCTGAAGATGGGCAAGTAGATAATCGTTATTTGTACAAGTCAACTATTGCAGCAGCTAAAGAGTTAAAAATTGATATTCTTGAAGGAATTGTTATAGAAATAATTCGTCAAAAAGGTAAAATTCAAAGCATCAAAACATCAATAGGTGAATTACAAGCGGAACATTATGTATTAGCTACAGGTGCATGGTCTCAGGAGTTATTACCAATTCCTGTATTTCCTAGAAAGGGGCAAATGTTGTCGTTAAAAATTCCCTCAGATATAGCTAGAGAAAATCTACCTTTACAGCGAGTTTTATTTGGCACAGAAAGTTATATTGTGCCACGCCAAGATGGAAGAATAGTTATAGGTGCAACAAATGAAAATGTCGGATTTTCAGAGGGAAATACAGCAGCAGGAATTCAAGAATTATTAGGAAATGCTATTCGGTTATATCCGATTTTAAAAAATTACAAAATATTAGAATTGTGGTGGGGTTTTCGTCCTGATACTCCAGATGAAATGCCAATATTAGGAACAAGTAATTATGAGAATTTGACCATTGCTACTGGGCATTATCGGAATGGAATTTTATTAACACCTGTAACAGCGCTATTAATAGCTGATTTGATTTGGAATAATAAATCCGATCGATTATTAGATGCTTTTAATTATTCTAGGTTTGCTGAAGTTAGTAGTAAATTTTGAATTGATAGTAATGGTTGAATCAGAATATTGGTCTTGTATTGAAGAAAAAAGAAGTTGGAAAAAGTGGGCTTTCCTACTAAAAGAAGTAGCTCTGTGTCTACAAACACTAACCAATTGTAGACAGTACGAATGACGGTGAGTTTTCAGCACTTGAAGAAGGAATAAAGAAGGAAGAAAAGGTCGATGGGGATAGTCTTCGACCTGCCACTTCGTGTCTTATAACCCTAACCAATTGCCAAAACCTTGTAGACGGCGGGGTATTAAACCCAAAATCAAAAGATAAAGAAAAAGATAATATACAAAATTTTTATTGGTTTTCCTGAATATACGATCTAAAAATTACCAATAATTAAATTTTAAAGCCTCTATTTCACTAGGCTAAGGACTGTTGTAATACCAGTTTGATAAATATTTGCTACAAATAGCTAGGCTATTTTTTAGGAGTCAGGAGTTAGGAGTCGTATGGGAATGACTTCGATATAATTTTTCAGGTCAAAACTTATCTTTTTAGTCAAAAATACATCTCCAAAAAAGTATTTTAATTAGGGTTTGCTGAAAAAGTATTTTAGTAGGGGTAGGAGACAGGAGACAGCTATACTGGAGACAGGAGAAATGGATCGGGAGCGAGGAAGTAGGAGCGGGCGTTTTGTAAGAATGATTTTTCGGCCCAACTATGCGCCTAAAATACGCTCCATGCATGAGCGTGAAGAGCTGAAACAGGCGCAGTTTTTTCGTTCCCAAAAAGGCACTTGTCTTTATATGTCAATGCTTTTATATTTAATCAGCAAGCCCTAATTACTCAAATTATGCGTAACATTCTTTTTTGAAAATAGTATAATACAAGGATAAAAAAAATATTTTAGTCAATCTTCTTATTTGAAATAGAGGTAATTTTTAATTGTTGAAATGCTGCTGTCAAAATTCTCCACTTTTTCTTCTAGGATAGTTTCTAACTGAGCAATTACATTTTTGTGATTTTCGCGAAACTTTTCGTAACCGGGTATTAAGTAATATTCCTTCACTAAATATTTTTGCATTGAAGTGATAGGAATATGTCTGACTTTATCTGGTTTAGAGTTGATAATTATATTTTTCATGGATTAGTTTTTTTGTATTCAAATTTTATATATAAAATAATGCGACTAGGGGATTTACATTAACAACACTAACACCATGACTATCTCCCCAATCACCATGACGGCCGTTAATCCACTCATATCTAAGACCATTATCCCAAACTCGACCTTTACCACGTAAATCAACATAGTTGCTTGATATTGATGGCCATGACAAAGCCCAGATTATTTTTCCGGATGAATCAGCAATGGTGTGTAAATATAGCTTTCGTTAAAATTATTTGTTGCCAGTTTCACAACTTGCATAACCCTTGAAAACTCAGAAATATATCGTCTTAGACAACAAGAAAAACTCTAAGCTAAAAATTATTAGGAGCTAGAAAATGGCACAAATTAATAGTACACCCCAAAGCGGTCTGATAGTAGTATACAAGTAGCAATGTTTGCAGTTTCTCACCAGACTATGAAAAGTATGTACAGACAAATATTACTACTTCTACATAATTACTCTTCAATTCAAAGATTAACTCACAAAAATCATGAAAATACCGATGATTTTAGGTAAATAATTTATGAAATATTCTTCTGAATACATAACTATAATTTCAGATCCTATATTTCATAATTACCAATAAAAATAATGAGGCTTGATCACATTAGTCAGTGAAAAAATAAACTTAAAGCCTAAGTATTATGACTCATATTTTAAAGAGATTTAGAACTCTAATTTGATCGTAATTAATTATCCGGAATAGATGTTTGATATTTTGAATAGATTAGAATATATTATCGGGGGTAATCAATTTCAAAATATTCAAAATGTTAGTAGTTGCTTTTTATGCTTGAATTGAGCAATTAATAACTAGAATTTAAAAAAATCTAATTTTCAATATTTTTCTCAGGAATATCTCTTAGATTGGGTGTAATCATTTAGCCTGGTAATTCTACGAAGATCATTTCTAAAAAATGATATAAAAATTATCTTTACTAGAGAAAAATAACTGCTGTAAATATTTCTATAACTGAGCAAAAAAATCTCACTTACAGCAGATTCCACTAAGCGTGAGGTACACCCATCGCGGGCAAGATGGCCGCACTTGCATTACTTCATATACTTGGAATTTACTGTAAATAAAATTTAGTAACTAAAGGAGAAACTATTATGGATACAGCACCAGTAGCTAACTACTTAGGTTTATTAGCATTAGTATGTTATGTAATTACCTTACTACCAAGCATTTTGAGGATTGTGTTTCCGAGCACAAAAAAAACAGAATTTCCTAAAATATTGCTGAAGTATCGTCGTCAAATAGGTGTAATTGCTTTTCTATTTGCTTTTGGTCATGGAATGTTGCTAGTGAGCAAGAGAAACTTTGATTTTTTTGACATCCAAACTTATTGGATATATATACAAGGAGTCGTAACTTTCATTATTTTCACACTACTAACAATTACTTCCAATGATTGGAGTATCAAAAGAATGAAAAAAAATTGGAAGAAATTACATGAACTAACATATCTAGCAATGTTCCTCTTAGTCTGGCACGTCATAGACAAAATGTGGGGTCATTGGAGCTACCTCACCCCATTAGGAATGATTGGCATAACAACTATAACAGTTTTATTTATTGTTAGAAGATGTATAGAGCGTAGAAAAAAACTGACAAAAACTAAGAGCTGATTTATCAAGTAAATATTAAGAGGATAAATACTTTACAGTTTAAGGGTTTGACACTATCTAAGCTCCCAGGAATAATTTTCGGCAAACCCATGCTAGAAAGGAGTTTAAACTCAGTTTACAAATCAGATATAAGGGTGTAAATTAAGTCAAAAATAAACAGTAATTTGAAATTTTTTCAACAAGTAATCATCAATGGTAGGATTAAAATTTATGCTAGCTCAACCCAAGTGTCGAAAATATTCTACAGTGATAGCAGCAACTACTTTAGCAACTATTGGTGGACTGTGGTCCTGGCGATCGCTATCCATATCAACCACAAACTTTGTCCGACCATCTGAGCAAAGAACTTTACCCTCTCTAACCCTTTCAGGACATAAAGGATGGGTGTATGCAGTTGCTATAAGTTCTGATGGAAAAACTCTTGCCAGTAGTAGTTATGATGGCACGATCAAAATTTGGAATTTAAGCAATGGTAAATTGCTACATACTATCAATGCTCACGCAGATGCGATCGAATCTCTTGCGATGAGTCCAGATGGTAAAATTCTTGCCAGTGGTAGTTGGGATAACCGCATTAAACTTTGGAATATTGCAAATGGAACTCTTATCCAGACTCTCAAAGGTCATACCGATGATGTGAAAACTATAGCTATAAGTTCTGATGGAACAACTCTTGCTAGTGGTAGTTATGATGGCACGATCAAAATTTGGAATCTTAACACTGGTTCTGTTGAGGGTCGTTTTCAACATTCAGCTCCTGTCACATCTCTAGTTTTGAGCAAGGATGGAGAGATGCTTGCTAGTGGAGGTAAAAATGGTCAAATCAAAACCTGGCAATTGAATACAGGTAAACAACTCCACTCCTTGGCAGCACATACAAACACAATTTGGGCGATCGCTTTTAGTCCTGATGGTAAAATTCTTGCTAGCGGTAGTCAAGACCGAAAAGTTAAGTTATGGCAGATGGACACTGGTCAACTACAATGCACTCTAGAAGGACACGACAAAGCAGTTTTGTCTGTTGCTTTTAGTCCCGATAGCAAAACTCTTGCTAGCAGCAGTTATGACAAAAATATTCATTTGTGGGAGGTAGATACAGAAAAATTATTAGAAACATTTACAGATCATTCTAAAGCTGTTTGGTCGGTAAAGTTTAATCCTGATGGACAAACTCTTGCCAGTGGGAGTGCTGATAGAACTATCAAACTGTGGTCTGTATCTGACTTTAGTAGTAACGATTTACAGAATACAACTCCCCCATCTATTGTGAAAGAGGAAGCAGATATAATTTCTGTTTCAGAGATTACTGATATAGCTGAGTTAGAAGAGTTAAACCAAAAGTTATATGACCAAATTGACCAAAGTTGGCAAGATACTCCAGTATGGTATGAAGATTTAGTGTTTGAGGTAAAAGTTAATGGGGATGGAGCGATCGCTAGCTTAGAACCGATGAATGAACCTGCACAATATTATAGTAAACACACACCTTTACCCAAGTTGTTAAATAGTGCTAATTCTGAAGTTACGAGTCAGAAACAGTCTTTTGCAATATTCCGGGTGGTGATGACACCGACGGGGGTACTTGAAGTTAGTCCTTGGGGTGGTTGGTTAAAGAAGCAGTCAGCAGTCAGCGATCGGTAGATTTTTTTTGGGCATTGGTGAATGCGTAATGCTTTTGTCTCAAATATCTATGAAAAAACGATAATTGTACCGTTCATAAATATTTAATGGCATTACCTAATCACCAACCCCTTTTTTTGAGACTCCCTCGTTTGCAGAGCATTCCAGAACTAAAAGGAGATTTCAACTCCTCCCTCTTTTGCAGGAGATGTCTAATACCAATTTGATAAATGTTTGCTACAAATAGCTAGGCTATTTATTAGGAGTCAACCCACCCCTAACCCCTCCCAGGAGGGGAAGTCAGGAGTCAGGAGTCATAATGAATGGCTTTAATACGATTTTTAGGGTGTAAATTATCTTTTTTGTCAAAGGAACATTTACTGTAAAATCTTTTTATCCCACTTATTATTCGTAACATTCTTTTTTCAAATTGGTATAAGAGGCTGTTTATTCTATAATTACTTCAGTATCTAATCTCCCTCACTCCCCCACTCCCCTACTCCCCTACTCCCCACAGTCCTCACACTCCCTTGGAGGAACTGGGTCATAACCACCAGGATGAAAAGGATGACAACGTAAAATTCGCATAATTGCCATTCTACCGCCTTTAAAAATCCCAAATCTTTCTATCGCTTCCATCGCATATTCTGAGCAAGTAGGTTGAAAACGACAGGATGGAGGTAACATTGGTGAAATGAAAATTTTGTAGCCTTTAATTAATTTAATTAGTAATACTTTCATATCTGAGCCACTTACTTATAACTGATAACTGATTCAAATGCGTGTTTGATGATGAAATTAAAATGTAATTCTCTCTTTTTTTGTCAAACACATAGCAATTCCCTTTTCATAGTAAGCCGCCTCATTAATAAAAACTGGCCATGTAGGAATTTCTTCTTCATAATAAATTGTTTCGCCATCAAAGGTTAAAAAAATTGGCTCACCTGGAGTTAATTGTTCATAATCTCTCCCTTGTAACTCAGGATGAATCATTGCTGTTATTTCTCCATCTTCAGTCTTAGGATAATCTACAACTTTTAGATGTTTATAGACTATAATATCCTGATTAATTAGATTCAATTTACCTTCATTGAAATTTTCTATAAAATCTAAACTTGCCTGAACTAATTTTTCTGTTTTCTGAAATAAATCTGCTTTGAGAGTACCTTGAGCTATGGGACCTACTTCAATACCAAAACTTAATTCACAAATAGAATTTACAAAAGCATTTTCTTCTCCTGGATTAATCCAGCTATAAACTCTAACATCTGGTTCAACTGAACTTAAATAAGCAGCAGTTTTGAGGTTAAAGGGATGATTATTCGCTAAAACTATTGTTAATCCCATATTAGCAGTGGTGGTATGCAAATCCAAGATAAAATCAAACTTAGGGTTCCCTTTTGGTCCTAGCATTTGATTAATAAATTTTGCTCTAGTTTCTTCATAGTTAGTCTTGTTTTGATTTTCTAAATCCTGGAGTTTAAAGCAACGATTTAAGTCAGTATCAACGTATCTTATCACCAGTTCAAATGCTTGAGGATTAGCAAATAATGTTTGAGTTTCAAAATTAGTTCTACTAATCAAGTCAGGAAATTTTTCAAACTTTTTAAGAAGATATATACCTGTAAACTCATTACCGTGAGTTCCACCCACAATTGCCACTTTATTAATTTTTTCCATTTCGATAAATCCCCTACAAAAATACAATCCATTGATGATTACTCAATTAAATTATCAATATTTGATAAGCAACTGATATTTTCAATCTTTCTCAATCATTTTAGCTCCTGTACATCCCCTATTCAACTACTACCCTGACTCCTATTCACAATTAACTTTAGCAAAGCAGTTTACCAAGTATTTAACAACCAAAACAATAATAATTATTCGTTATCTTTTTCTTTTGGGTTTAATACCCCGCCGTATAAACGGTTTTTACAATTGATTCATATTTGAGTCTCCATCTATTTCTTCTTCCTTCTTGCTTCTTCCTTCTTCAATCAATTCAGTATCTTCTAAAATTAATTCTGACTCTTCAGAAACTATATTAGGTTGATTTTTATAAAAAGTCTCTAGACTATGGCGATCGCCTACATAACGCCAATGCCAAGGTTCATAACCAATATTTTTTTCATCATCAGTAGGTATCATTTCAAAGCTAAAGTAAGCAGCATAATTTTGTAGCCATTGAAAAGCTACTGTCTTTTCAAATTCAACATTTTGGTTAGTTGCTGGTGCATTACCATCTCCAATATCAACAGCATAACCTGTTACATATTCCCCATAACTAAAAGGTGAAATTTGATTTGCATTATTTGTATGATGATCTTCAATATTATTAGTATTGCTCGCCCAATCTTTTAATTCAGACTTAGACTGAAACCCTCTCAAAGCCACTAAATTAATACCATCATTTCTAGCAGCATAAAGCATTTTTTGAAAATTTTTCACTGCATTTATTTGCAATCTAATCTCACTATCAGAAGTTATATACTCTAATTCCATTTCTGATACTTGCGAGTAAGTAAAATCTAATAAAGTATCTTTTTTTAGTTCATTTATCGGAGTTTCATTCACAGAAGATGTAGCTACAGTATTTGCATTATCAACTTCAGTTTGAGTTGATGAAGCATTAACTTGATTGAGATTAGATTGAAGTTGTAATCCCAGACTAACTGCTCCCACAACTACAACTATTCCTATCCAACCCCACATCCATTTTTTGCTTTGAGACTGAGCTGGAATAATTTCTTCATCCTTTTGAGGGTCTCGTACTGCTTCAGGAATGTCATCCGCAACAGTTTCTTGGACTAATGATAAATTTTCTGACAGACTTTCGTTGTGCAAAGTTCGACTCCTGCTAGTGAATTTCAAAGTCGTTTCTTACTTTACTAAAAAACTTAAAAGTAAACACGATTAGACCTTAGCATAAGGAAATAATCTTCTCTGAGCAAAGGCCACAGTCAGCCTATGGACTAATATCATGTCCGCTTATCATGTCCGCTGGTATCCTTTGTCTAAACCCAAGGGTGAATATCTAGAGGAAATTAAAGTTTTTTCAGGCTTTTAAGCCTTCTTCATTCTTCCTTTTTCCTTACCCTTACCTTACAATAATTATGCTACTGGACATGATATAATTAACTATAAAAAACTTTCTTCTCCTCTTCCTTCCTTTTTCCTCCTGTACGTTGCCCTACTGACAGCCCCTACCTTGCTTTTGACTTCTGACTTCTGAATTCTTACTTCTATCTTGTCCTGCCTAAGAATTATTTCTGCAAAATACTTACTATATCTGGACCTAAAGGAATAATTCCCCCAGGGTTAAGAGGAAAAAGATTACCATAATAATCTTGCTTAACTGCTTCTAAATTACAAGTATTTGCTATGCCAGGAAGTTGATATAAATTTCGTAGATAAGCACTTAAATATTGATAGTCCTGAATTCGCCGCAAGTTACACTTAAATAGACCATAATAAACAACATCAAACCGGAATAATGTAGTAAACAAACGTACATCTGTTAATGTTACTGTCTCACCACAAAGATACTTACTGCCAGAAAGTGTATTGTCAATTTCATCTAAAGTAGTAAATAGTTCCTTACAAGCTTTTTCATAAGCTTCCTGAGTTTGGGCAAACCCACAACGATACACTCCATTATTAACTGTGTGGTAAATTTTGTCATTCCACTCGTCTATTTTGGTTTTTAATTGTTCTGGATAAAGGTCAAGATGAGGATTTTTGGCAAACCGATCAAATTCAGCATTGAGCATCACAATAATATCTGCACTCTCATTATTCACAATAGTTTTTGTTTGCTCATCCCATAGCACAGGTACCGTGGCACGTCCATTATAACCAGGCTTTGCTAAATTATATAATTCCGGTAGAGTAAAACATCCTTCTTGTTCCTCTTCCAATACCCAAATACCTCGATCGCCTGCTGGAGAAACAATAGTTACTGGAATAGCATCTTCCAAACCTTTGAGCGATCGAACAACTAGAGTTCGATGTGCCCAGGGACAACCCAACCCGACAAATAGACGATAGCGTTTAGTAGCTGGTTGATATTTGTTTTCTGCTTGTATCCCTACTGTTTCTCTAAATAGACTAGCAGGACGAATGTATTCTCCTGAATTATTGCGTGGGGCAAGTTTTGACATCATTATTTGCCACAAGCTTGTCCAAACCCATTTTCCTAGTTTTATTGTCAGAGAAGGTGGAAGAGATTTGCGTTTGTTAACCATTTATTTTTTTTATTTATAGCGGTTTTCGGCTTTGTTGCATGAAAGTAGCGTTCTTAACATCCATTCCGCAGCTATATCGCTGTGTTTCGGGATTATTAATGTTCTATTTATTTATTGTCCAATAGTTATGACTCTGCACAGAAAGCGATCGCTGTGTTTCAGGATGGCTTGATGTTCTCATTTATCTATTGTCCAATAGTTATGACTTTGCACAGAAAGCGATCGCTGTGTTTCAGGATAGCTTGATATTCTCATTTATCTATTGTCCAATAGTTATGACTCTGCACAGAAAGCGATCGCTGTGTTTCAGGATAGCTTGATATTCTCATTTATCTATTGTCCAATAGTTATTGCTCTGCCGATCAAAGCTAAAAGTATTTACAGGTAAAAGTTTCAGCCTTTTTCTGTCAAACATTGATGTTCTATTTATCTATTGTCCAATAGTTACAGCAGTTCCCGCGCATTATGAAGTACATATGTGGAACAAGTACGGCAGCTATATACTTTCATGCAACAAAGCCGCGGTTTTCACAAAAATAAGTAGGTAGGTCTAATTCAACGTTAAAAAAATTGTAGGGGCGGGTTTAGCTGAAAGCCTTGATATTTCCAATGTAGTCCTCAAAACCCGCCCTCAACTCAACGGGTTTAGCCGAAAGCCTTAATATTTCTAATGTAGTCCTCAAAACCCGCCCTCAACTCAACAGGTTTAGCCGAAAGCCTTAATATTTCTAATGTAGTCCTCAAAACCCGCCCTCAACTCAACGGGTTTAGCCGAAAGCCTTGATATTCCCAATGTAGTCTTAATTCTTTACTTTGACTTACAGCAGTCGCCACTATAGTTAGGACATCGGGTAATTATGATGATTCATAACGCGAGCAAGATGCTCGCACTAATTGTCAAACACCAACCAGGCGGTTGCTACACAACAAAGCCAAATAAAACTATAAATATTTACAAAAAAACCTCCTACTAAAAGCAGGAGGTTGAATTTAATTAACCTACTAAACTAGGTTTGAGCTAATCTCAAAAAATTAACCAAACTTACCAGCAGTAGAGGCTATTAAGAAGGCAGCGTAGGTTAGGACAAAGCCTACTGTGAAGTGAGCTAAACCTACCACACGAGCTTGAACGATAGAAAGAGCAACAGGCTTATCCTTCCAGCGAACTAGGTTAGCTAGAGGAGTACGCTCATGTGCCCAAACAATAGTTTCAATTAGCTCTTGCCAGTAACCACGCCAAGAGATGAGGAACATGAAACCAGTCGCCCAAACTAGGTGTCCGAACAAGAACATCCAAGCCCAAACAGACAAGTTATTAGTTCCATAAGGGTTATAACCGTTAATTAACTGGGAAGAGTTCAACCACAGATAATCACGGAACCAACCCATCAAGTACGTAGAAGATTCGTTGAACTGAGCAACGTTACCTTGCCAAACAGATAGATGTTTCCAGTGCCAGTAGAACGTTAGCCACGCAATGGTGTTCAACATCCAGAACATAGACAGGTAGAAGGAATCCCAAGCAGAGATATCGCAAGTACCACCACGACCAGGGCCATCGCAAGGGAATGCGTAACCGAAGTCTTTCTTGTCTGGCATCAATTTAGAACCACGAGCATCCAAAGCACCTTTGACTAAAATCAAGGTAGTGGTATGCAAACCTAGAGCGATCGCATGGTGTACCAAGAAATCGCCAGGACCAATGGTTAAGAATAGAGAGTTAGTACCACTGTTGATAGCATCTAACCAGCCTGGTAACCATACAGCACCAGCATTGGCAGAAAGACTATCAGAATTAGCCAACAGCACATCCATGCCGTATAAAGCTTTCCCGGAAGCAGCTTGAACGAACTGAGCAAATACAGGCTCGATCAAGATTTGCTTTTCAGGAGTGCCAAAAGCAACCATTACATCATTGTGGACATAAAGACCTAGAGTGTGGAAACCTAAGAATAGAGAAACCCAGCTCAAGTGAGAGATGATTGCCTCTTTGTGCTGTAATACACGATCCAGCACGTTGCCTTTGTTTTGCTCGGCATCGTAATCCCGTACTAGGAAAATAGCACCGTGAGCAAATGCACCTACCATGATGAAACCAGCAATATACTGGTGGTGGGTGTAAAGTGCTGCCATTGTTGTATAGTCCCTGGCAATAAAAGCATAAGGAGGCAGAGCATACATATGCTGTGCTACCAAGGAAGTGATTACACCCAGAGAAGCTAATGCTAAAGCTAACTGGAAGTGTAGAGAGTTGTTGAGAGTTTCATACAACCCTTGGTGAGGTAGGTTGAACTGACCCTCACTCTTACCACCTACTAAACCAGCTTTGGAGTCCAGCATTTCTTTGATGCTGTGACCAATACCAAAGTTAGTCCGGTACATATGACCAGCTACGATAAAGATTACTGCGATCGCTAAGTGGTGATGAGCCATGTCAGTCAACCACAGGGACTCAGTTTGAGGATGGAAACCACCCAAGAAAGTCAGAATTGCAGTTCCTGCACCTTCTGAAGTACCAAACACATGGCTGGCAGTATCAGGATTTTGAGCATAAACGCCCCAGTTTCCTGTAAAGAAGGGAGCTAAACCTGCTGGGTGAGGCATAGTTGTCAGGAAGTTATCCCAACCAACGTGCTGTCCGCGAGATTCAGGAATCGCAACGTGAACCAAGTGACCAGTCCAAGCCAAGGAACTAAC
Source organism: Okeania sp. SIO2C2 (assembly GCF_010692625.1). Taxonomy (NCBI): domain Bacteria; kingdom Bacillati; phylum Cyanobacteriota; class Cyanophyceae; order Oscillatoriales; family Microcoleaceae; genus Okeania; species Okeania sp. SIO2C2. Next base: position 84,836 of record NZ_JAAHGM010000011.1, on the reverse strand, counting down.
ACCGAACAGACCAGCTAAATGGTGATTTAAGCGGGACTCAGCATTTTTGAACCAAGCGAGACTAGGACGGAACTTGGGCTGGAGGTGTAACCAACCAGCAAACAGCATGATGGATGCCAAGATCAGGAGGAAGATAGAACCCTGATATAGGTCTCCATTTGTTCTCATACCGATGGTGTACCACCAGTGGTAAACACCAGAGTATGCGATATTTACTGGGTTAGAGGCACCTGCTTGAGTGAAGGCATCTACTGCAGGTTGACCGAATTGAGGGTCCCAAATCGCATGAGCGATTGGACGTATATTCAGAGGATCTTTAATCCACTGTTCAAAGTTTCCTTGCCAGGCAACATGGAATAAGCTACCGGATGTCCAGAGGAAAATGATTGCTAGATGGCCGAAGTGAGAGGCAAAAATCTTTTGGTAAAGATTTTCCTCAGTCATACCATCATGGGTCTCAAAGTCGTGAGCTGTAGCTATCCCGTACCAGATCCGACGGGTGGTTGGATCTTGTGCCAGGTCTTGGCTAAATTTTGGGAATTTTGTGGCCATAAATGTTTTATCTAAATGTCTCGCGTGTATCTGAGAATCTTAGATTGAAGTGACGTTCTCCTACATCAAATCTAAAGATTATGATGTACGCTTCCCAACCTCACGGATAGGGTTTTCTGTTTCACAGGGAGTGCAACCACTTAACCCTCCACAGACAGAGACGATGATACCCACCGCCTTTTTTTGGGGATTGAGGATCGTTCAATCCCCAAGCAAGAATCTTAAAACGCTATTGCATTCTTATCCTACTGAAATTATTCGAGCCAGGAAGAATGCCCAGGTTGTGACAATTCCGCCCAGGAGATAGTGAGCTACCCCCACTGCCCGACCTTGAACGATGCTTAGAGCACGTGGCTGAATTGCTGGAGCAACTTTTAACTTATTATGAGCCCAAACGATAGACTCGATCAACTCTTGCCAGTAGCCACGACCACTGAACAAGAACATTAAGCTAAATGCCCAAACAAAGTGTGCAGCTAAGAACATCAAACCGTAGGCAGACAGAGCTGAACCGTAGGATGTAATTACATTTGAAGCTTGCGCCCAAAGGAAGTCACGCAACCAACCGTTAATGGTAATTGCACTTTGTGCAAAGTTGCCGTAAGTGATATGGGATACTGTACCGTCTGGGTCTACTGTTCCCCAAACATCCGACTGCATCTTCCAGCTAAAGTGGAAAATCACAATTGATAGGGAATTATACATCCAGAACAGACCTAAGAACACATGGTCCCAACCAGAAACTTGGCAAGTACCACCACGACCAGGACCATCACAAGGGAATCGGAAGCCTAGTTCACTCTTATCAGGAATTAGACGAGAGCTACGGGCATAAAGTACGCCTTTTAGCAGAATTAAAGCTGTAACGTGAATGGTGAAAGCATGGATATGGTGAACCATAAAGTCCGCTGTACCCAAAGCTATTGGCATCATTGCTACTTTGCCACCTACTGCTACAACATCACCACCGAAAGCTGGGCTAACAGATGCTAAAGCATTAGGAGCAGTATTACCGGGTGCCATCATATGGATATTTTGTACCCACTGAGCAAATATTGGCTGTAGTTGAATACCAGTATCAGAGAACATATCCTGGGGACGACCAAAGGCACGCATAGTATCGTTGTGAACGTACAAGCCAAAGCTATGGAAACCCAAGAATATACATACCCAGTTTAAGTGGGAGATAATCGCATCCCGGTGACGAATTACGCGGTCCAAGAGGTTATTAACGTTCTTGGCTGGATCGTAATCCCGAACCATAAAGATAGCAGCATGAGCTCCTGCTCCCACAATCAGGAATCCACCAATCCACACATGGTGTGTGAACAGAGATAACTGAGTTGGGTAGTCAGTAGCAATATAGGGATATGGTGGCATTGCATACATATGATGCGCCACGATGATGCTTAGGGATCCCATCATTGCCAAATTAATGGCTAATTGAGCGTGCCAAGAGGTTGTCAGAATTTCATAAAGACCTTTGTGACCTTCTCCGGTTAAGGGGCCTTTGTGAGTCTCTAGAATTTCTTTCATGCTGTGACCAATGCCCCAGTTAGTCCGGTACATATGGCCAGCTACAATGAATAATACTGCTAATGCCAAGTGATGGTGAGCTGTGTCAGATAACCATAAACCACCTGTTACAGGGTTTAAACCACCTTTGAAGGTCAAGAAGTCAGCGTACTCGCCCCAATTTAATGTAAAGAATGGAGTTAGACCTTTAGCAAAACTAGGGTATAACTCTGCCATTAAGCTTTTATTAAATAGAAACTCGTGGGGTAGAGGAATATCCTTTGGTGCTACACCAGAATCTAACAACTTATTAATTGGTAGAGAAACGTGAATCTGGTGGCCAGCCCAAGATAAGCAACCTAGACCTAGCAAACCTGCCAAGTGGTGGTTCATCATTGATTCCACATTCTGGAACCATTCCAGCTTAGGTGCTTTCTTGTGATAATGGAACCAACCAGCAAACAGCATCAAGGCAGCCATTACCAAGGCACCTATCGCTGTGCAATATAGTTGGAACTCATTAGTTATGCCGGAAGCACGCCATAACTGGAATAGTCCAGAGGTGATTTGAATTCCGTGGAAACCACCACCAACGTCACCATTTAAAATTTCTTGGCCAAATATTGGCCATACTACTTGAGCGCTTGGCTTAATCCCGATGGGATCTGTTAACCAAGCCTCATAGTTGGAAAATTTAGCGCCATGAAAATATGCGCCACTCAACCAGATAAATATTACGGCCAGATGACCAAAGTGTGCGCTAAAGATTTTGCGCGATACATCTTCTAAATCGCTGGTATGACTATCAAAGTCATGAGCGTCAGCGTGTAGGTTCCAAATCCAAGTTGTTGTTTTTGGCCCTTTGGCTAAAGTTCGATCGAAGTGACCTGGTTTGCCCCACTTTTCAAATGAGGTGGGTACAGGGTCCTTATCTACGGTTACTTTTACCTTTGCCTCGCGCTCTGGAGGACTTATGGTCATGAAGACTCTCCCCTCTGAAAGAAACTTAACTGAACTATTGATGTTGTCAACATTGATAACATTTGTAACGAATTATCAATATCTTTTGCAAACTTACAGATTTTAGCTGTCTTTTGCAGGAATGCAACACCACACTCTTTGGTTATGCCAATAGTATATAAGACTTTGGCTAAACTCTCTCAAATACATAGATTCGATTTGATCGATCTGAATGTAAATGAAAGTTCTTTAGGAGATTATAGACTTGCTTAACGAGTATAAGTTGTTTGTTTACAATTATTAAAATTTCTTTAGAACAACTTAATCGGCTCTTGTTTCTGATCTCACGGTAAGGAAAAAAAGTCAAGGCTTATGATGAGGAAATTTACAATTCTCACAATTAACTTATTCTTAACATAACTTAATTATGTATTGTGGCTTAATTTCATGATATATCAAAAAAATTAAGACTTATTATGATAAAATTTACAATTCTTAAAGTTATAGCACTACGTCTTTTAGTTAGAATAATAAATTTTAGCTGTAAGGGAATAGGGAATAAGGAACAGGGAATAGACAAATGTCTTAATATATTTGCGTAGCGCTATAACTATTCTGTGAAAACTTTAAATTTGACTAGATAATTTAGACTTAATGGACTTTCCTACATTTTGATCAGCTCTACAAATGTTCATCTAAATTATCGAAAAACGAAAAAATATAGTTAATCCCCATCAATAGCAAAAATATTGATTTTAGTGAGAAAATCATCATAAACAACAGAAAAACTGAGAAAAGAAATATCAATGTCAACTCTCAATTTATTAGGAGTATAGTCCGTGTTTAATATAAATTTGCCAAGAATATACGGCAGTCTTATTTTGTTTTTACAGAAAATATCCTCAAGAAGTTACATCAGTAGGATGCATCACCGACAGATGCACTTATTAGGACACCAAAAGAGGGAACAGGAAACAAAGGTAAGAATTTTAGACTCTTTATCTCTTTTTGGATTTTTGACAAATCATCTAGACTTGCTATATCTAAGAAAATTATTAACACTTCTAATAGTAGTAGTTTTAACTTCCGGTTTGGTCAGTTGTAGCGATCGCTTCTCTGACCTACCTCAACTTAGGGAGGAAAAACCTTTAACAACTTCTAGCTCTAAAATATTTGAAGTTTCGCCACCAGAAATAATTCAACAACTGCGTCAAGCGATCGACATCTACAAACCACAAGTTACAATACAAAGTCCTCAACCAGACCAAATATTTGAAGACAATACTATTGAAGTACAACTCCAGGTGAAAGACCTACCAATATTCAAGTCAGAATTAGACTTAGGACCTTATCTGGAAGTAATTTTAGACAACAAACCTTATCAAAAAATCTATGACCTAAATCAATCCCTGATTTTATCAGACTTAGAACCCGGTACTCATACTATCAGGGTTTTTGCTTGTAGTCCGTGGGATGAAAGTTTTAAGAATGAAGGTGCTTATGCTCAAACAACTTTTCACATTTTCACTAAAACCACGAATAATAATCCTGCTCCAAATTTACCACTATTAACTTACAATACTCCCTTGGGTGACTATGGTGCGGAACCCATCTTGCTTGACTATTATCTTACTAATGCACCATCCCACTTAGCAGCACAAGAAGATCCTGAAGATGAAATAGTTGATTGGCGTATTCGTGTTACGGTTAATGGAACCAGTTTTATTACCGATCAATGGCAGTCAATATATTTACAAGGGTTTCATCCAGGAAAGAATTGGATAAAGTTAGAATATATTGATGATGAGGGTAATGCTCTCAATGAGATTTATAATAGCACTATTGCTTTGATTACCTACGAACCAGGTGGACAAGATACTCTCAGTAAAATCATTCAAGGAGAAATTTCACTTAAGGAAGCATATAGTATAGTTGACCCAGAATACATTTATGAGGAAACTCAAGCAGAAGTAACTCCAGAATTAGAAATAGAGGATATTCCTACTACTGAGGAAGAAGAAATTGAACAAATAGAGGATGTTCCTACTGCTGAAGCAGAAGAAATTGAAGTAGAGGAAACTTTAATTGCACCGGAAATAGAGGATATTCCTACTGCTGAAGCAGAAGAAATTGAAGTAGAGGAAACTTTAATTGCACCGGAAATAGAGGATATTCCTACTGCTGAAGCAGAAGAAATTGAAGTAGAGGAAACTTTAATTGCACCGGAAATAGAGGATATTCCTACTGCTGAAGCAGAAGAAATTGAAGTAGAGGAAACTTTAATTGCACCGGAAATAGAGGATATTCCTACTACTGAATCAGAAGAAATTGAAGTAGAGGAAACTTTAATTGCACCGGAAATAGAGGATATTCCTACTACTGAATCAGAAGAAATTGAAGTAGAGGAAACTTTTACTGAAGAACCAACCTCAAAAATCGAAACTACCGACGAAGCAAAGGAACTACCAACAACAAAAGAAAAAATAGGTGAATTTGTGAATCGTGTTAGAGATATATTTAAAGGTATTAGGAATAAAGTTACCGAAAAACAGAAATCAGCAACTCTAGACACAATAGAAAAACCAAATGTAGAAGAAAATTTCAATCCATCAGAAAAATCTGAAGTTGAAGATTCACTTCAGGAAAATGAGTTTCCTAGTCTACCAGAAATAGTAGAGGAAGTACCAACACCAGAATCAGTAGAAAAACTGCCTCTGCAAGAAACTTCTACTTTAACCCCAAATGTAGAAGAAAGTAATGAATCAGTAGAAATTCCTTCTACTTCTATACCGGAAGTTGTAGAAGATTTTCCATTTGAAGATACTATTCCAGAATTAGAACAAATTACTGAGGCAAAATCTGAAGAAGTTGTAGAATCTCTCCCACCCGAAAGTGATAATTCTATTACTTCTATACCGGAAGTTGTAGAAGATTTTCCACTTGAAGATACTATTCCAGAATCATCACAAATTACCGAGGCAAAATCTGAAGAAGTTCTAGAATATATCCCCACTGAAAATGATGATTCTACTATTTCTATACCGGAAGTTGTAGAAGATTTTCCACTTGAAGATACTATTCCAGAATCATCACAAATTACCGAGGCAAAATCTGAAGAAGTTCTAGAATATATCCCCACTGAAAATGATGATTCTACTATTTCTATACCGGAAGTTGTAGAAGATTTTCCACTTGAAGATACTATTCCAGAATCATCACAAATTACCGAGGCAAAATCTGAAGAAGTTGTAGAATCTCTCCCACCTGAAAGTGATGATTATATTACTTCTATACCGGAAGTTGTAGAAGATTTTCCATTTGAAGATACTATTCCAGAATCATCAAAAATTACTGAGGCAAAATCTGAAGAAGTTGTAGAATATATCCCCACTGAAAATGATGATTCTACTATTTCTATACCGGAAGTTGTAGAAGATTTTCCACTTGAAGATACTATTCCAGAATCATCACAAATTACCGAGGCAAAATCTGAAGAAGTTGTAGAATCTCTCCCACCCGAAAGTAATGATTCCATACAATAAATTACTGAATAAATTGAATCTGAAAATACTCTTGATTCTCCATAAGAGATAACAGAATAAATTTATATTGACAGTAATTTCAAGGTAAATAAGCCACTTATAGAGATGTTGTATAAAACGCCTCTATAAGTGGCAAATATCTAGTCTTAATCAGTAGTTAATAAGGTAAGCAGTCAGCGCTTCCCTGCGGGATGCTACGCAAACAGCAATTAATAATGAATAATTACTTCTAATACCAAATTGAAATGAAGCTGTATAGAATAATATTTCAAGCAGAATTGACCGCAGATAGGAGTAGATAGAGATAGATCGATTTCAAGAATTTAGAATGCGCGAATTAAGAATTTAGAATTACCTCTTCTTATAAATAAGAGGATTGGATCAAAGGATTTTTTTCTTCTCTTGGTCGATTGGATATGGCTCCGAGACCCGTTCTTGCACCCGCTCCGAAGTACGCCATCCCACCCTCCGGGAACTCCGCTAACGACCGCTTTTTTCTCCATGAATGGAGAGGCTTTATACCTGAATTTTTCGGTAATGAATTTCATCATTCTATGCAACCTCATATAAAACTGGTATAAGGTTGGGGAAGGAGACTTTGGTAGTAACTTTTTATTATTTCTCAATTTCTCAATTTTCTCAATTACTTTTACCTTTCCCAAAATAAAATTAATAGCTGATAGCTAATAGCTGACGGCTGTTTGCGCAGCATTCCGTAGGAAATGCTTATTTAATAACTATTATAATAAATCACCGCCTCCTTTAATTTTCGCTTTTCCCAGTTAGCAATTTCCAGCAAAGGACGTTCTATGAATTCTGTGACATAACCTATACATAAATAGGCGATTAATTCATTTTCTGGAGGAGCATTAAGAATAGTTTTTACCTCTTTTTCGTCTAAAATACTTACCCAACCCACACCTATATTCTCCGCTCTAGCCATTAACCACAAATTTTGAATTGCCAGACAAACACTGTAGGGTCCAAATTTATCCTTACTGGTTTGACCTATAACAGAATTAGGTGAAGGTTTATATAAAACAGCAATATTAACAGGAGCTGCAGTAATTCCTTCCAATTGAAGCTGATTATATAAAGGTTTATTTTTGAATATTTCTTTAGCTTTTTCGTTTTCTTTTTCAAAAGATGTTTTGATTTTAGCTTTAATTAATGGGTCACGAATAATTACAAATTCCCAAGGTTGAGAAAAACCTACTGAAGGAGCGTTTAAAGCAGCAAATAACAAGCGTTCGATTGTTGTATCAGGAATTTCTTGACTAATAAAATTTTCCCCAAATTCTGTTCGGCGATGGATGATAATATCTGCAAGTATTTGACGTTCTTTTTCTGTGAAAATTCTACCTTTCATATAATTTACCTCCAATCCATTTATTGTACTAATTTACTTTCACAAATAATTTCAAACTGTTAGATGTGAGATAATTTCCTGAAATTACTGTAGCGTAATACCAATTTCATAAAATATTTCTAAAGTTTCCTTGTTCTTAGGAGTCAGGAGTCAGGAGGGAAGGGGGAAGAGGGAAGAATTTATAATATTTATTTTTTCAGAGAGTAAAAATGTTCTATCTTTGACTAAAAATAGTCTGATAACTATAATAAATTGTTTTTGGTTAAGGGATAATTTGATTTCTACTTCCGAGGTGGGCAGCAAATTTACTAACATTTTGGTTATTACTTTACTGTAACTATCTTATTTGAATTTGGTATAAGAGTTTTGAGCCGATAAAATCTTACTTTTGACTTTTGACTTTTGACTTTTGACTTTTTCTCAAACGCTATAATCTTTGTATAGTTTTAAGCATACTTTGAAAAAAATGACAAAACCAGGGAAGCTATCTGTGAATAAACAGCCAAACCAACAATTTCAATTTGACTCTATTGATGCTGCACTAGCAGATATTAAAGCAGGTAAGTCTATAGTAGTAGTCGATGACGAACATCGAGAAAACGAAGGAGATGTTATTTGTGCCGCCCAATTTGCTACTCCAGACATGATTAACTTTATGGCAGTAGAAGCTAGAGGTCTAATTTGTCTGTCATTGACAGGCGATCGCCTCGATGAATTAGATATTCCACTTATGGTTACTAAAAATACTGACAGTAACCAAACTGCTTTCACTGTTAGTATTGATGCTTCCCCACAGTTGGGAGTTTCTACAGGTATCTCAGCAGAAGACCGAGCGCGTACTATTCAAGCAGTTATTAATCCTACCACCAAAGCGGAAGATTTACGTCGTCCCGGTCATATCTTCCCCATTCGAGCTAAAGAAGGAGGAGTATTAAAACGAGCAGGTCATACAGAAGCTTCTGTTGACTTAGCTAGACTTGCAGGTTTATATCCAGCGGGAGTTATTTGTGAAATTCAAAACCCAGACGGTTCGATGGCAAGGTTACCTCAATTAATAGAATATGCTCAAACTCATAATCTGAAGTTGATTAGTATTGCTGATCTTATCAGTTATCGCATCAGACACGATCGCTTTGTTTACCGAGAAGCTATTGCTAAGTTACCCTCCCAATTTGGTGAGTTCCAAATTTATGCTTACCGCAATACTCAAAATAATTCGGAACATATAGCTATTGTTAAAGGGAATCCAGAAGAATTTCAGGAAAAAGATGTGATGGTGCGGGTACATTCTGAGTGTCTGACGGGAGATGCTTTTGGTTCCCTCCGTTGTGACTGTCGAATGCAACTGCAAGCAGCAATGAAAATGATTGAAAATGCTGGTGCGGGAGTGGTTGTCTATTTGCGACAAGAGGGTAGGGGAATAGGTTTAATCAATAAAATGAAAGCTTATTCATTGCAGGATATGGGATTAGATACAGTCGAAGCTAATGAAAGATTAGGGTTTCCAGCAGATTTGCGCAACTATGGTGTCGGAGCACAAATATTACATGATTTGGGTGTGAAGAAAATTTGTTTAATTACAAATAATCCCCGGAAAATAGCAGGTTTAAATGGTTATGGAATTGAAGTAGTAGATCGAGTTCCTTTGTTAATTGAAACAACAGATTATAATTCTACTTATTTGGCGACTAAGGCGCAAAAATTAGGTCATATGTTGTTACGCAGTTATTTAGTGACAATTGCTATTAATTGGAATTATCAAAACACAGAAGGAAAATTTGCCGATAATTCTTATATTGCAAGTCTAAAAACTCCGGTTCAACAGCGCTATGAATATTTGGAAAAATTACGCAGTTTAATCAAAGAATATGATTTTCTGTTGCGGGAAGAAACTAGAGCAGTGGCAACAGCGGTTTTTGCTCAAGCACCTTTAATAGTGAATTTTGGTTTAGAAAAAGCAACATTAATTACATCTGAATGGTATCAACAATCAAATCATCCTTATTTGGAGGCGATCGCAAAAATATTAACAGAAATAGGTAAATGGCCGAATATTTCAAAATTGGAATTTCTCATTGCTTCTGGTTCCGATCCTATGACTACTTTACAAGTACAGCTCCAGCGTAATACTTTTAAAATGGCTGAATTATTGACAGTTATTCAGGATTTAGAACCACAAAAAATTTACAGTTTTTTAATTCCCCAAAATTAACTTCTGCTCAAGCAAAAAAATCAGCCACTAGTTATCCACACAACTTACCGAAGAATTAATAATTAAATAATTAAATAATTCAGGTAAAAATCCTCCCCTCGAAAGGGGAAAAAAATAAATTTTTTCCTTTTATTCAATCAATTCCGTTTTAGGGAGAGGTAATTATCAATTATCCATTATCAATTATCAATTATTGAAAGAGAGTTTGGCTCCAAATTTCGTTGATTTTCCCGCTTTTCCTCCGACAATAGGTCGAATATGTGGTTGAGTTATGCTGACAATTCTTTGGTCAAATCTCTGAGTTTTATTCTCCCAGATTTCTAGCTGTTGTTTATAAAAATAAAACAATATCTAGGAGATTTTCCTGTCTGTTACTCAATTGTTTGAGCGATGCTCCAACCTGAATTAATTCTTCTATATGTAAGAAGTTTTTCTGAATATATTTTAGTTGTTTCCCGATCGCTTCTCTTATTTCTTTTTGAGATGGACGACGCTTTTTAGCTATGCTATAGCGGTCAGCTATTCCGTTTGTCATGCTGCGCAAACACCTTTTTAATAGACATCTCCTCCAAATGAGGGAGTCGGTATGGAGGGGGAAAGAATTGATAATTGCTATGAGATAATTGATTAGATTTTTTATTATTGGAGATGTCTAATGAATAAAGCAAGTATTCATTTTATTTCTACTACATTCTCCACCAGAGATTCCTACTCTGAAGCTTTGATAAAATTACTTTTTTCTCCTTTAAAGGTAATAAAGCTGATAGCTGATAACTGACTGCTGAATGCTTACTACTAAACTACCCGAAACTTCAGAAACATCTATCGCTATTACCTTCTTAGTTGTGAATCTTTCTACACTGCTTCGGCAGTTATTTTCGCTTTTTTTATGTTTATTTTTTGATTCTAAAATATCTGAACTAAATCCCCCTCATTATAGCAGTTTTTAAATGGGTAAACCACAGTTAAAAAGTTAGGTGGTAGGTGTTAGGTGGTAAGCGAAACGAGGGCTGCTAATTCCACAATAGATGCCTGACTTTGTGGTCTACTCGAGTGAAAAGCGCTTTCATTAATGGATAATTGATAATTACCTCGGGTTTTAACCGCTACGTAATTGAATATAAGGAAACATTATTTCTTCTCTTGGTTGATTGGATATTGCGAGGTCCCCTCGCCATCCCTCAACCGCTTTTTTCCCCTTAAAAGGGGAGGCTTCAAGGCGCGAATTATTTAATCATTAATTATTAATTATTCGGTAATAAAAATTATATATGTAACAACTTTAAAACAGGAAAGGTGATTAATTGTCAGAAGAATAATCATCTCTTGACAGCATAATTTTTTGAGAGACTTTTTTAGCAAGCCCTATTTACATATCAATCTTTCCAGCTCATTTTCGAGCAAGTAAAACATTATTTTTTAGAAAAAGCCCAAAATGACTATTGCGACATACGCAATAAAAGAACAGAAGCCTTGATATACATATACTTGAAAAATGAAATTAAACCGCCTTAAGCCTAAGTTCCCAAAATAAAGTTACATATCAATCTTTCCAGCTCATTTTCGAGCAAGTAAAACATTATTTTTTAGAAAAAGCCCAAAAAGACTATTGCGACATACGCAATAAAAGAACAGAAGCCTTGATATACATATACTTGAAAAATGAAATTAAACCGCCTTAACACTAAACTCCCAAAATAAAGTTACATATCAATCTTTCCAGCTCATTTTCCAGTAAGTAAAACATTATTTTTTAGAAAAAGCCCAAAAAGACTATTGCGACATACGCAATAAAAGAACAGAAGCCTTGATATATCTATACTTGAAAAATGAAATTAAACCGCCTTAACACTAAACTCCCAAAATAAAGTTACAGATAATATCCATTTAATGCTGTTGAAAAAAAATCTACTACAAAAAAGAAAAGAGTACATACTATGCCTAATTATCCCTTTCCAAAAAGTATCAATCGACGCTATATTAAAAATCGTCAAACTTATTACTTTTTCTATGAACCTTAAACGTAGAGAATTCCTGACCTTTCTAGGAGCTACTGCAGGAACAATAACCCTTAATTCTTGTCAAAAACAATCATCTACTCCAGCAATTGAAAAATCCCCAATTAGTGGAACTTCTACCAAGAATATTAATTTCCAACCAGTTAAAGGTCCAATGCCTTTAACAACAAATAATCAAGAATTCAATATAGAAAATTATACTAATTACGAAGTAGTAGATGATTTAATAATTCCAGAAGGTTTTACTTACGATGTTATTGGGTCATGGGGTGACAAAATAGGTGATTCCCGTTTTGGCTACAATAACGACTATATTTCCTACATTGAAACAGGTAAAAATGAAGGATTATTAACCATAAACTTTGAATATATTAGTCCTTTGCCTTGGGTAACAACTTATCAAGCAGTTATTGGTAAATCTTTGCCTTTTACAGAATTAGCAATAGCATTTAGACAGGTAGGAGAATCAGGAATTAGTTCTGAAGAATTACTTGAAAATTCCCTGAAACAAAATATTATCGCAACAGCTAAAGAAGCAATGATTGATATGGGAATAGGTGTAATTTCCATACGTCGCGAACCAGATGGCAAATGGGTAAGAACAAATTCAAAATTTGACCGCAGAATAACAGGTATTTCAGGATTAGAAGACGGGCGTTATTTAAAATCAACAGGACCCGCAGTAGCAGTTTTTAATAAAAAAGGCAAAGGTTATAATGATAAATTAGGCGATCGCATCATTGGTAGTTTTGCTAACTGTGCAGGTGGTACTACACCTTGGGGAACAGTATTTAGTGCCGAAGAAAATTTTCAAAATTATGTAGTAGAAGCAGTATATTCTGATGGTACTTCTATAGACCCTACCAAAGAAAAATCACTCTTTTTGGGTGAAAGAGGAGTAGCAGGTTTGGGAAGTGTATTTGGTTTAGCTGGTAATAAGTATGGTTGGATGGTAGAACTAGACCCAGCTAACCCTGACGACTATGGTACAAAACATACTTGGTTAGGTCGTTATCGCCACGAAGCAGTAGGTATTAGGGTAGAAACAGATAAACCATTAGTTTTTTATTCCGGATGCGATCGCCGTAGTGGTCATCTATATAAATTTGTCAGTAAAGGTAAAGTAAAAGACCCCACTGATCAAGCTAACTCTCAACTTTTGACAGAGGGGATGTTGTATGGCGCTAAATTTAATCCTGATGGTACAGGTAGTTGGATTTCCCTGCAACCTGATACTCCTGTGAATCCAGATTTACCAGAAGTCCACGTTAACAATATGATTAATCTACCCCAAAGACCTGATGGTGGTAGCTTCAAAGCGATAACTGCTCAAGAAGTAGAAAGGTTTAAACAGAAATATAAAACTTTGGGGGACTTGTATGAAGGTAATGCGGAACAGAAACAAGGAGCTATTCTTATTGATGCTCATCTAGCTGCTAATGCTGCTGGTGTTACTTGTACTGCACGTCCCGAAGATACTCAGGTAGATAAAAATGGTAATTTATTTATTGCCTTTACCTCCGGGTCTCCCAGTAAATCTGATGGTAGTCCAGATAAACGTATATTTAAAGGTCCCGATGGTGAAGCTTACGAGTTTGGTTGGATCATGCGTTTGACTGAGGATGATAATCAACCAGATGCTATGACATTTAGTTGGCAAATGTTTGCTACTGGGGGCGAACCTATGGAGGGTGGACTAGGATTTTCTAATCCTGACAATTTAGAATTTGACCCACAGGGTAATCTCTGGATGATGACAGATATTAGTACCAGCAAACATAATAAAGCAGTACCTGAAAATCGAATGGGTAAAGATGGCAAACCAATGAATCAAGCTAGTCTTTGTGGTTTATTTGGTAATAATTCAATTTGGTATATTCCTACCTCCGGTCCTAATGCTGGTGAAGCATACTTATTTGGTATTGGACCAACAGAAACCGAAACTTGTGGGCCGTTCTTTACTAAAGATGGGAAAACTTTATTTCTGGCCATTCAACATCCAGGAGAATATAACGGCATTCGCCAGAATATGGCTTCAGAAACTCGTCAGTTGGCAATGAAAACTACTGATGGTTCAGATTTAGTCCAGAATCGTATAGTGCCTATGGGGTCTAACTGGCCAACTAAACAAGTTAACGATCCTCCGAAACCTTCAGTGGTAGCTATTCGTCGATTAGATTCAACATCGATTACTTAAATAGGGTTTGCTTATGGAAGTCTTTTGGTATGAGGTAGGAGTCAACCCACCCCTAACCCCTCCCCCTCCCAGGAGGGGAAGTCAGGAGAAATGGAGTCAGGAGGAATGGAGAATTTAGAGGAGGTAGTCGGATATTTTATATCATGTCCGGTTGAATAATTAGACTTTGCTGGAAGGAAGGCAGCTATGCTGGAGGCAGGAGGCAGAAGGTTTTATCCTATTGTCACCTTAATTTTATACACGCTCCGATGCTACCGGACATGATATTATCCCTTGATTTTTCTGCAATTATTCTGCCTTTTATCCTAACTTTTTGGTCGCTCAAGCTTAAAAAAGTTGCACTTTTTTCGCTGTAAAAAAGCTAAATCCTTTACCTGTCAATGCTTTTAGATTTAATCAGCAAGCCCTAAATAGAAATTGAGAAACTGAAAAATGATAAGTGGTGAGCAGGGGGTCGTTAGATCGAATGATTTTCTAATTTTAGATCCCACATTCCGCACGTCAATTTGTAGCATTAAAAGTAGTATATAAATCCGTAGCTTGGCAGGTATTTATACTATGCAAATCATCTCAATTACTTTTTTCGTTGATCATGCTTCCGAGTAAAAAATTTACGCATAAATACTTGCTTGATTGATTACTCAATCACGGCAGCTATGATTTTCTTCTAAAATTCTGTCTCCTGTCTCCTGACTCCTGACTCCTGATTCGATACTACATTTTGTGGTGCGGAATGTGGGTTAGATTATTATATTGATTTCAGATTTTACTATCAGTTTGTCTTACTATCTATTCCCTGCTTAGTTTTCGGCTTGTTTTCCTGAAAAAAATACTCTGAAAATTAGGTTGCAAATTACCAAATTAGGTGTAAAATTTGCCACGAGACCGTAATTTTTACAAATCAAGCAAAAATCTAATTTCTAAGGTGGCATTCTCAGCTCATCCCTTGTAAACAAATTGTATATATAGACAAAATAACTAAACTGTGATAGAGAGAAAGGAATAATGGTTGAGCTTTTTGTAAATAAATCCTCACGTCTTTCTCAAAGGCTGGAAATTAGCTTACAGTATCGCTTAATCAGTAAACCAATCTCTAACATTGTCAAACGACTTTTGCAGTTGGCCATTTAAAACTTAAGATCAAAAAAAATATTAAGACTTATTCAAATGTTTTTTTGTAAAACAAAAACAAATATAACGCCCTAGTCTTGATATATCAAAACAAAAGTAGAGATGCGGTCGGATTGGCCGTGGACTCCTGTGGATGAGTAACCGCCGACGGCCTCAGTTGTTTGCGTAGCATTCCGTAGGAAAGCAGGAAGTGAAGATTAAAATGTCGCTATATGACGTTTTATATCATTTTTATGGAGCAGTTAGGTGGAAATAAAAAGTTTCAATGTCCTCAGTGTAGTTATAGCCCACATAGAGACAGAAACAGCCCTTGTAACATGATATTGCGAGGTTTGCAGCTCATTTACCATAATTATATCCATTGACCGCGATTTGAACCCAAGTATAAAGAGGGAGAAATGCGGTTAGCTTAACCGTTTCGGCTATCGCCGACATGAAAATGCCTGTGGACGGAGTGCTGCCGACAGTTCCGGTAGAAGCAGGAAGTAAACATCAGATTGTCACTTAATGTGACGCTTTGTATCAGTTTTATCAAGCAGATGTCAGTATAAAGTTAGGTATTCCTGGCTCAGTCCAAATTGGTGTGAGGATTAGTAAATATGACAAGACTTATCTGGAAAACTCTAAAACACAGTCCTAGTGTTTTTAGCGTAGCATTATTAATGGCAGGCTCGGCGATCGCTGCTGAAGCTCCTCCACAGACTTTAGGAAGTGGCGAAAACTCTGTAAATCAGAACTTAGCCCAAAGTACGATAGAAAACGCATCTTCCTTTGAAATAGCTCAAATAGATATTCGCTCAATGCCCATGGATGACCCTTCATTGGCACCAGTGGCAGTATCAGACTTGGAAGATGGAGATTCACTAGATCAGGTAACATCTGTAACTCAGTTATCAGATGTACAACCTACAGACTGGGCATTCCAAGCACTACAATCCTTGGTAGAGCGTTATGGTTGTATCGCAGGTTATCCTGATGGGACTTATAAGGGAAATCGAGCGATGACCCGTTTTGAGTTTGCAGCAGGTTTGAATTCTTGTTTAGACCGAATTACAGAATTAATCGCAGCGGCAACTTCTGACCTAGTAACCAGAGAAGATTTAGCAGTTTTACAAAGACTACAAGAGGAATTTGCAGCAGAATTAGCTGCTTTGCGAGGACGAGTAGATGCTCTAGAAGCTAGAACAGCAGAACTAGAAAATAATCAGTTCTCCACTACTACCAAACTTAACGGAGAGGTTTTGTTTTGGTTGAGCGATACCTGGGGAGAAAGAGCTGGAGGCCGTGGTGTATCACAGTCAGACAATGACAAAACTCAGACAACTTTTGGTTATCGGGTTCGTTTGAACTTTGATACCAGTTTTACAGGAGAGGACCGCTTAAGAACTCGTCTACAAGCTAATAACATTCCTAACTATAGCGGTGGAGATTTGACCAATAGTTTAATGACTCGTTTATCTACAGATAGCAGTCCAGATGATACTGTTTCCATTGGCAAGTTGGCCTATCGTTTTCCTGTACTGAATGGTAGAGGTGAAGTAGAACTAGCTGCTACAGGCTATGGTATTGATGACTTTATCGGAGTTATCACACCTCTAGAAAGTAGTGGTGCTGGTAGTATTTCCAGATTTGGACGATTCAACCCTATTTATTATCGTGCTCCTTCTGATGCTGGTGTTAAGTTTGCCTACGCTTTCAATGATGCAATTCAGGTAACTGTGGGTTATGCTGCACCAGATAAGGAAGATCCTCGAGAAGGTAGAGGTGCTTTTAATGGTTCATTTAGTGGATTTGGCCAGTTTACAATTGAACCAAATGACAAACTTGCTTTTCAAGTCGGTTATTTGCGCGGCTATCATACGAAAAATGATGTTAACTTGACCGGAAGTACAGGTAGTTTTCTAGCCAGAGATCCTTTTGATGGTAGAGCAACTACCACAGATACTATTAACTTTGAGGCTCAATGGAGAGTTACTGATGGCTTTCAGATAGGTGGTTGGGGCGGTACTTTATTTGCCCGTCCTGAAGATGATGATGATACTGATGATATCACTATTATTACTGGTGCTTTGACTTTAGCTTTCCCAGACCTACTGAAAGAAGGTAGTCTAGGAGGTATTATTGTTGGTGTACCACCAATTGTTACTGATGGTGGTGATAATGATGATTTGAAAGATGATGATACTTCAATACATATTGAAGCTTTTTATCGCTTCCAAATGAACGATAATATAGCTATTACTCCTGGTGTATTTGTGATTACAAATCCTAACCACATTGAAGATAATGACACTCTTTGGGTCGGTACATTAAGAACTCAATTCAGATTCTAAAACTTTGAATTAACAACAAGAAATATATTAGTTAGTCAGATTCCATTATTTCGACAACTTTGGCAATTTAGTAAATGATAGAACAACCGATTAGCTAGTCAGTTTCTGGAATAGTTTTATACCCCCTAGCTAGCCTTTAGAAGTGCTGATTAAAAGCTAAGGGGTTTAATTTTTGGCTTGCTGAATAAATGTATGATTTTAAAGGAGTCATACCATTTCTCAAAAGTCTTGCTACATCTCCTTGAGAGTAGGGAGTAGGGAGTAGGGTGAAAAGACATAAGATATTTTGGTTTAATGCCGATAATCTTTATAAATATTACTGAAGCATTATTATTACTTAATAACTTAAGTTCATCGGAAGTATAGCATTATTTTTGGGAATTGGTATCAGTAGGGGCGTTAACGATAGTTATGCGAAGCAAACGCGTTTCTTGCCTATACTTCGCATAACTATCGTACAGGAGTCAGAAAGGAGTTTTTCGGTGACTAAATAGAAAGAAATAGGTATAATTTGCACTATTTTTTTGACTGTATAACCGGATTTCATATCAGCAGTCAGCATTGAAAGGTTTTCAAGCAGACAGAGATTTTAATGCTGCTGTCAACCTGAAAAACTATGTGTATCAGTAGCTTGAGTTTCAAGCGATTTTAAGCCTGTGGAGAGAATAAGTTACAGACTGCGGTCAGTGGTTCTCACAGAAGCAGGAAGCTAGCTCCAAAGCTCAAAATCTCATTTGGGTAAGTTTGGGTAAGTTTAGTAGAACGGAAAAACTATTTATATCATGTCCGGATAAATTAGTGATGAAAAAATTTTCTCCTCTTGCTCCTTCTTCTTCCCTACTGACTCCTCTCTCGTTATTTATAACTATTCAACCAGACATAATATTACTTAACTATATGCTGTGCGATCGCTATATTTATCAAAATTTCTAACTTTTGACTTTTAGCTATTAAGGTATTCTTATTAAGTAATTTTTCTATGTAAATCTATGACAGTAGAGATTCCACTATTGCCTTTAGGCTTTCAATTTACTTCTCCAGGTCCAATTATTTTTGAATTGGGGCCTTTGGCTGTCCGTTGGTATGGACTTTTAATTGCCACAGCAGTATTAATTGGAGTTACTCTCTCCCAATATTTGGCTAAACGACGTCATGTTAACCCTGAGTTATTAGGTGATCTAGTGGTTTGGTTGGTATTAGCTGCAATTCCTGGAGCAAGGTTGTACTATGTTCTGTTTGAGTGGGAACAGTACCAACAAAATCCTATAGATATGATTGCAATTTGGAAAGGAGGTATTGCAATTCATGGAGCAATTATTGGTGGAGCGATCGCTGCTTTAATTTTTGCCAGAATTAATAAAATCTCTTTTTGGCAGTTGGCAGATTTAGTGGCTCCTTCTTTGATTTTGGGACAAGCCATTGGTAGGTGGGGTAATTTTTTCAATTCTGAGGCTTTTGGTAGTCCCACTGATTTACCTTGGAAGTTATATATCCCTCCAGAACGTCGTCCATCGGAATTAGTAAATTTTGATTATTTTCATCCCACTTTCTTATATGAGTCTCTATGGAATTTGATGGTATTTGGACTATTACTATTCCTATTTTTTAGAGATTTGCGGGGTAGATATCGACTTAAAGTAGGGACTTTATTTCTTGTTTATATGGCAGCTTATAGTAGTGGACGAATTTGGATTGAGGGATTACGGACTGATAGTTTGATGTTAGGGCCACTGCGAATTGCCCAATTTGTGAGTTTAGCTGGAATTTTGTTGGGGTTAGCAGGTTTGGCTTGGCTATATTTGTTGAAGCGACCTTTACCTGATATATGGCCTTCAGAGAATAAGTATAGAGAGGAAGAGACACAGAAAGAGTGAAATGCTAGTATAGCAATGTGTGCTGGCATATTTACAAATTACAGTAACTGTCCAATAGCTAAAAGCCTGATATTATCGGTTTTTTATTCCCCCTGTTGCCTGTTGCCTGTTGCCTGTTGCCTGCGCATAGCGCTATAATGAGTAAGGCAGAAGGCAGAAGGCAAAAGGGGAAGGAAGAAGGAAGAAGTAAGAAGGAAAAATTGCATGGCGATAGTGTTTGACACGCTACTTCGTTTCTGATTGCCCCAAACAATTTTCACCACCCCTGTTGACGGTGCAGGGCTAATTCTTTGTCATCAGAGAATATTTACAACTCTATATTTTTGGTTAACTAATTCTAGCAAGATGTAGGAAATTTCAAAGAATGAGGACTTACGCACGGACACTAAATCAAGTGAGGACGCTATTCGGAGCTTTGCAGAGCGCAAATGCCATTCACCCCTACATATGGCGTGTCAAAGGTTAATTTGCATAAGTCCTGAGGATACAATTTTTCTAAGCGTGACAATAAATTGACCCTGCGTTGACTGTGAGGTATTATACCAGTTTGATAAATGTTTGCGACGAATCTCTGTTACCTATTCCCTATTCCCTGTTCCCTATAACTAGAGTTTGTAACATTATTTTTTCACGCTTGGTATTAAACTCGCAAAAGAAAAGATAAAAAAAGCTCTAGACAGTAAGTCCAGAGCTATACCAGGGTCCATCTACCATTCCTTTTCTCTGAATATAGGTACTAACATCAGGAAAAATCACAGAATACTGAAGAAAATTTTTTGACTAATATAATAAATGAATAATACAGAAAGTCTTGAACCAGCAGTCTACATTGTAGGGGCAGGTCCAGGAGATCCCGAGCTATTAACGGTGAAAGCTTATAATCTCTTGGCGAAAGCAGATGTGATTCTATATGCAGATTCTTTAGTACCTAAGCAAATGTTACGAGTTGTACGTCCTGATGCTGAGGTTATTGGAACGGCAAATAAAACTCTAGAAGATATTCTGCCTTTAATGATAGACCGAGTGAAAAAAGGTTGTTCTGTAGTGCGTCTCCATTCTGGAGATCCAAGTTTGTATGGGGCGGTTTATGAGCAAATGCAGCTTTTGGCAGAGGCAGAAATTGATTTTGAAATTGTGCCGGGAATTAGCGCATTTCAGGATGCAGCAGCTAAGTTAAAAGTGGAGTTGACTGTACCTGGGTTGGTGCAGACAATCATATTAACTAGGATTAGTGGAAAAGCTACAGGAGTTCCTCCTAGTGAAGAGTTGGGTAGTTTGGCTGCTCACGGAGCGAGTTTATGTTTGTATTTGAGCGCTCGTCATGTTTGGGAAGCACAACAAAAGTTGATAGAACATTACTCGCCTCAAATACCTATTGCAATATGTTATCGTTTGGGATGGCCTGATGAACAGATTTGGGTTGTACCTTTGGAGAAAATGGCTGTTGTTACTGAGGAGAAACAGTTAGTTAGAACAACGCTCTATGTGATTAGTCCAGCGTTGGAGAAAGTGGAAAAAGTAGGGCGTTCTGGTCTTTATAATCCTCAACATACTCATTTATTTCGAGGGAAGAAGGAAGAAGGAAGAAGGAAGAAGGAATAATATCATGTCCGGTTGAATATTTACACTTTGGAGGAAGTAATATCATGTTCGG
Organism: Okeania sp. SIO2C2; assembly: GCF_010692625.1. Lineage (NCBI taxonomy): Bacteria > Bacillati > Cyanobacteriota > Cyanophyceae > Oscillatoriales > Microcoleaceae > Okeania > Okeania sp. SIO2C2. Next base: position 63,479 of record NZ_JAAHGM010000011.1, on the reverse strand, counting down.
TTGAATAGTTATGATTAGGATATAGATGGAAGAGATAATCTCAAACCCCTGATATTGCTTCCTTCCACTCCGTTCCAGTCGCAATGACTTTATAGTTAGTGTTTATCCGAACATGATATAAGACGGAAGGCAAAAGGTTTTTTGATCGTGCTATTATTCGGACATGATATACAGCAGTTTCCGAAGCTATGAAGTACAGTTGTTTTTATTCTTTTCTGTTCCCTGTTCCCTGTTCCCTGTTCCCTGTTCCCTGCTATAGGTGTTTAATAAAAAATGTCTTACAGCGATTTTACATTAGAAAAAATTAAACAATCCTTTGAAATTAATATCAGAGAAGAACAAAACTATTTTGCAAATATATCGCCATTACAACCAAGTAAATTATTAACAGAAATACTGAACTATAACGTAGCGATCGCTCTAGCAAGTAATAGTGAAAAAGCTCGTTCGGAAATGATAATTGCGCCAATATTAATAGATGTCAAAAGACAAAATCAAACACAAATAAACATATTTTCAGGCATAGATTTTACAGTCGAACCAGAAACAGGATTAAACGGAAGTTGTGACTTTTTAATCACGAAATCTGCGGAAATGTTAATCATAACAGCTCCAATAATCGTGATTGTTGAAGCGAAAAAAGAAAACCTTAATTTAGGATTAGGGCAATGTATAGCAGAAATGATAGCAGCCCGAATATTTAACCAGAAAGAAAGTAACAATATTACTACAATTTATGGGGCAATTACATCGGGAACAAATTGGCGATTCTTGAAACTGGAAGGGGAAAATATTATTATAGATTTAACAGAATATTATCTAAATCAAATTAATTTAATTATGGGAATATTAACAGCTAGTCTGACTTCTCAAGCAAGATAAATTCAAGAAAAAAGAATGTAGGTTGGGTTGATCTGAAAAAAACCAACTCAAATGCGCGAATGAGAATTTATTTCCCTAAAGTCGTGTACTTAATTTTTGTATTTATCGGCTTAATTCATCACTTTCTGAGTTTGAGTAACTGCATTAATAATTGTATTAATCTGAGCTTTAACTTCTGCATCTTCAAATAAAAGAGTTCCTAAAGTTTTTCCTAAATCTTGTCCTGCATTTTGAACTAAACTAGCAAAAGTTTTAGTATTAATCTGATCGAAGTTTTTATCTAATTCTTTGAACATTGACTTTGATATACTCTTGCCAATTTTAGATGGAAAAATTTTGTACTCATGGTACATAATCCAAGCAAATATTGGTATTAAAATAATTGCAGTTATGGTAGTTGTGCTCATAATACCTGCTTCTCCAATCAAGAGAAGAAAATTACCAATTACTACCACTAAAACCAGCTCATCTACAATTTTATGAAATGGTATTGTTAACAAGAGTGCCCCAACTGCTACCATAAATTTTGTAGAAATTAACTCAGCTACTACCTTAGCAATAGCTTTTGCTAAAGAACTCCTTAGTGCAATAACAAGAGCCTTCTGAAATACAACTTTTCCTACAACTACTGTTCCTTGTGTTGCAATAGTTGTGCCAACCAATTTTACAACTGTTTCAACTGATTTTACTGCTGCGCTGTTAGTCAAATAAGAAGAAACTTCTTTTGTCGCATCTTGGACAATTTTTTTTACCGAATAATTAAGGTAAAAATCCTCTCCTTTAAAGGAGAAACAAGCGGTCGTTAGCGTAGCTTCCCGTAGGGTGGGATGGCGTTTGCTACCGCAAAGCTTTCCGTTCCGGAATGCTACCGCAAACGCTAACAGCGGAGCGGGTCTGTAAGAACGGGTCTCCTGCTCTTAACAGAGCCGCTCCGCTAACGCCATATCCAATCGACCAAGAGAGAAAAAATTTTCCTTTTATTCAATCCTCTTCCTTTTAGGGAGAGGTAATTATCAATTATCCATTATCAATTATTAATTATTGAATACTAGTATAACAGCACGCTTTGCGACTGCTTTAGCTTCTTCTTTCGCAAAATCCACAATTTTACTTTCTTTTATAGCAGCATTAACAAATGCATCTGCTACTATTCCTTCCTCTAAAAGATAGATTGCTAAATGTTGTACTACTAACTCCTGATTTTCTTGATAAAATTGACTAAAATGCCTACTAATTATTTCAGTTATATTACTGGTGAAAATAGAATCTACTCTGTAGCAAACATTTTTTCAACATAATTCCCCTTTCGTAAGCATTCAGCTCTCAGCATTCAGCTAGAGCGCAAATAATGAATAATTTCTTATAAGCTTAAAGAAGCATAATTTTACAGTAAGTTTTAATTCTATCCAAATTTATCAATTGCATTTCTCAATTGCTTTTACCTCCTCCGATCATCAATAGCTGATAGCTAATAGCTGACTGCTGAATGCTTACACCCTTTCTAATAAAGGTAATAAATTTTCTACCGTACCTGTATCCTTCAGTAGGTTTCCAAGATAATTCATGCTTTTCTGAGTCTATCTTTTTAGAAACAAGAGTTAGACAAGTGAGTGTATCTTGACTACTAACATATTCTTTGATTTCTTCTCTAAGACTTATTAGGAAATGTTCCTTCTTTTCGGATAGATCATTAATTAACTTATGTAGTATTTCATAGCTTGCAACTATATCTTTTGCCATAATTTGTATGTAAGCATTCAGCTATTAGCGGTCAGCTATCAGCTTTTTAATGAATGAAGTAAGCATTTGCTTAACTTCTCAACATTTTTAAACAAAGAATTGAAGCACAAGAACAGCAAGCTTAAATAGTACACTAAAGGTAATAAAGCTGATAGCTGATAGCTGACCGCTGAATACTTACATTTGTATCCTTTGTCCAGTTTTTGAGTGAATAAGTTTCTGTCGGTACTGAATTAGAGCTTTGATAACACCTAATCAAGTGCTTTTATCTATTACCTCCTGTTGGAAACCCAGAAATTCTGAATGTCGATACAAAATTTTATATATACTTAATTAGGTTAAAATATGTTTGATAAATGATATAATAAAAAATTTATTTGCTATTAAATATATTAAATGAGTAAAACTTCTATTCGCCCTGCTCTCATAACTAAAATTATCCCCGACTCCATCGCTGCCGAAATTGGTTTTGAACCAGGAGATGCGATCGCTTCTATCAACGGACAACAACCACGAGACTTGATCGACTATCAATATATTTGTGCTGACGAATATCTAGAAATAGAGGTCATCGATGCTAAAGGCAAAACTCACCACATCGAAATTGAAAAAGACTACGATGAAGACTTGGGTTTAGAATTTTCTACCGCTCTGTTCGATGGTTTAATTCAATGTAATAACCGTTGTCCGTTTTGCTTCATCGACCAACAACCACCAGGTAAACGAGAAACTCTTTACTTAAAAGATGATGACTATCGTCTCAGTTTTCTCTACGGTTCATACCTAACTCTGACTAACCTTCCCCAACGAGAGTGGGAGAGAATAGAACAAATGCGACTCTCACCACTCTATGTTTCTGTCCACGCTACTGAACCAGAATTGCGATCGCGCCTGTTGAAAAATTCTAGAGCAGGTAAAATACTCGAACAAATTCAGTGGTTTCAACAACGGCGACTGCAAATACACGCTCAAGTTGTAGTTTGTCCGGGAATTAATGATGGTATTCATCTGGAACGCACATTATTAGATTTAGCAAATTTTCATACTGGGGAAATTCCAGCAGTAGCATCTGTGGCAGTTGTACCAGTGGGATTAACTCGCTTTCGCCCTAGTTCAGGTGAACTAATACCCGTCACTACTGAAAAAGCGGAGGAAGTCATAGACCAAGTCCAAGAAATTCAAGCTAAACTGAGACAGATATCTGGGACTAATTGCATCTGGTTAGCTGACGAATGGTTTTTGATTGGCCGCCGAGACCTACCCCCTGCCTCAGAATATGAAGATTATCCTCAAATTGGCAATGGAGTTGGTTCAATTCGCCAGTTCATATCACAATTTGAAGCTGCTGTCAAAGAAAATTTAGATCGAAACATTTGCTTAAGCACTCAAAGGAAATTAACCTGGGTAGTAGGAAATGCAGTAGAAAAAGCATTTGCAGCGATCGCCGAGCGACTCAATCAAATTGAAGGACTGGAAGTAAATATGGTGGCCTTATCAAGCAATTATTGGGGACAAAGTATTAGTGTCACTGGATTATTAACAGGCCAAGATTTGCTAGAGGGTTTACAGGGACGAGACTTAGGGGAAGGAATTATTTTACCCTCAGTCATGCTCAAACCAGGAGATCATCTATTTTTGGATGATATGACCCTAGAAGAATTAGCAGATCGACTGAAGAAACCTATTTGGCCAGTGGCAGGAGTAGAAGAACTAATTTTGACTGCTGTGGGCGATCGCTAATTGAATTTTCAACTTTTGACTTTGGCAAAGCAGTTGACTCGTTAGTTTAAAATATCAGTTGGACTTGGAGACGAATAAAAAAATCCATGAGTGTTTTTCGTAATGTATTGGTAGCAGGAGCGATCGGAGTAGTTATTTCAAATGCGGGACAGGGGTCTACTGCCCCACCACCTATGCACTCCCAAAGTAATACTCCTAAAGATTCTATTTTAGACCCACAAGAGGTCAAAGAAAAATCTATTGAGGTAACAGAAACTCAAGAAGTCAAGTCAGATACTGATTCTTTAGAGGATATTACTCAATCAAGACCTCAAGGCAGTTTATTAGAAAAGTTAAATTCAAATTCTGATGCTCCTTCATTAGGTACAAAAGCACCATCAACAAGACACTCAAAAGTCAATATTAATAAACAATTACCTAAGTCAAAACCTAATCAAGAGATTATTTCATCTTTAAAAAAATTTGAACATATATATGAAAATACAGGTAGTTTATTGACCGAATTAAAATCCCATAGAAAGGGAGAAAATGTTTCGTCCTCAGTCTTACCATTTAAACAAAATATTAATCGTAGTTTTGCAGCTAACAAGAATCAAAAATTTAATGTAGAATCAAAAAATTTGGTTGAATTAGAGAAATCAAATTCTCGTTTATTAGATTTATTACAGTCAAATTCAGATGATTATAAGGTAGAAACGGAAATTAATCCGGGTAACGAAACAGAATTTCAACAGTTAATTACTCTTGCTGGTAAAGGGGCTGAAAAATTTGATGTAGAATCAAAAAATTTGGTTGAGTTAGAGAAATCAAATTCTAGTTTATTAGATTTGCTACAGTCAAAGTATGGTAATTCTCATAGAGCAGCAGAAAGTAATCCGGGTAACGAAACAAAATTTCAACAGTCAATTACTCTCGCTGGTAAAGGGGCTGAAAAATTTGATGTAGAATCGAAAAATTTGGTTGAGTTAGAGAAATCAAATTCTAGTTTATTAGATTTATTACAGTCAAATTCAGATAATTATCACAGAGAAGCAGATGTTATTCCTGGTAAAGGAACAGAATTTCAACAGTCAATTACTCTTGCTGGTAAAGGGGCTGAAAAATTTGATGTAGAATCAAAAAAATTGGTTGAATTAGAGAAATCAAATTCTAGTTTATTAGATTTATTACAGTCAAAACCAAAAGCAGAAAATCCTCAAATTGAAACAGCAAAATTTCAGACAAATTTACAACCGAATCAAGAAAACGAAACAAATAACCCCAAAACAACATCAGAAAGAAATTCAATTCTAGGAAATTCTTACCGAGTAATGACAAGCATCAATCGAGCACCGATAATGGAAACAGTCAATGACTTAGCACAGACTGAAACCCAAGCATTAGGCTTAACTAATCCCCTGAAATTGCCCGGTAGAAATAACCGAAATTCAGTGGCAACTATTTATAACCCACCTACTTTTGGCAATACTTCAACACAGAAAAAATCAACTCAGATAACCACAGGTATCAATCAAACTTTAAGCAGCAATACTGTTCCTAATTTAGCCAGAGTAGAAAATCAAAAACCCTCATCAAGCAATAGTGGCTTTATCATTGTTCAACAAACAACAGAAAGTTTTCCTCCACCAGTACCAAACGGAACCTTGCAAACAAATCCTCCCCCTCAAATTCAACGAAAACCTAACCCACTAAACTTTCCAATTACCCCCGATGAAGTACAGATAGAAGAAACCATACCAATTACTTTAGAACAAGCCATTGACTTAGCTCGAAGCAATAATCCAGAAATAGAAATTGCTCAATTAGAAGTCGAAAGAAGCAGAGCAAGTATGCGAGAAGCTCAAGCCGCTTTGTGGCCTAGTCTAACTTTTGAATCAGCCCTACAACGTACAGAAAGTGCCTCTGGAGATTTGCAGGCAAAAGCTCAACAACGACTTGCAGAAAGTAGAGGTACAGAGTTTATAGACACAGATATTCAAAATTTCCCAGTCACGACTTTTGAAAATACATTTAGATTTGACTATGACCTTGGCCTTGGTAAAGCTCGTTCTGCTAGAATTGGAATTGCTAGAGAGCAAATGCACCTCCGAGAACTAGAGTTAGAAAGAGTTTCAGAACAATTACGCTTTGATGTATCTGACGAATACTACGATCTACAGGAATCAGATGGACGAGTCAGAATTGGGGAAGCTGCTGTGGCTAACGCTAGAAAAAGTTTAGAAGATGCAGAAGCCTTAGAAAGAGCTGGAGTCGGAACTAGGTTTGATGTACTGCAAGCTCAAGTAACATTGTCCAACGAACAACAAAATCTGACAAACGCATTTCGAGACCAGCGTACTGCTCAACGTCGCTTAGTGGAAAGATTGAATATAAGTCAGTTAATCAATTTAACGGCTGCTGACCCAATTGAGCCTGCAGGGTCTTGGCCTCTATCTTTAGATGAAACAATTGTGTCTGCTTTTCAAAACCGAGCTGAGTTAGAACAGCAGTTGGTACAAAGAGACTTAAGCGATGAGCAACGAAAATTAGCTCTCTCAGCAGTCAGGCCAAATTTAAATTTCTTTGCTACTTACAATGTGTTGGCGTTAACTACTGATAACTTAAGCCCTTTTGCAGCCAGGGGTTGGGCCGATGGAACTACAGTAGGATTCAACTTTAGATGGAATTTCTTTGATGGTGGTGCAGCTAGGGCGGCGGCTAGACAGAGTATTCTAGATCAAGATATTGCAGAAAATCGGTTTGAGCAAGTCAGAAATCAGGTTCGTCGTGAAGTTGAACAAGCCTTTTTTGGTTTGGAAGCCAGTTTTGAGAATATTTCTACAGCAGAATTAGGCGTGGAACAGGCCAAAGAGGCTTTACGTTTGGCGCGATTAAGATTTCAAGCAGGTGTGGGAACTCAGTTGGAGGTTATTAATGCTGAGACAGACTTGACCAGAGCTGAGAATAATTTGCTAACTGCAATTATTAACTATAATCGTTCTTTGTCAGAGCTGCAGCGAGCTGTTAGTAATCTTCCAGGTGGAGATTTGTCAGATACTCCTTAAGGAGTCAGTCCTCAGTCCTTAGTCCTCAGGAGAAGAAAGGAAAAGAGTAGGAAAGAGTTGAGTAGGAAGGAGTTGTTGCTGCCTTATTTTCTAATTCTTAAATTTTGATCGCTAGATTATCCAAAGATGATATTACGCTTCTCATAGATTTTGGTAGGGAACGTCAAGAACGTAGAGGATAGGAGAATTAAAGCTAATTATTTAGTGAAAAAAGAATGATTGAAGAAGGAGACAGGAGACAGGAGACAGGAGACAGGAGACAGGAGACAGGAGACAGGAGACAGGAGACAGGAGACAGGAGACAGGAGACAGGAGACAGGAGACAGGAGACAGGAGACAGGAGACAGTCGGAAAATTACATGGGGATTCGCTCCCCCAAGTAATTTTGAACACCGTGTAGACGGTGGGGCATTAAACCCACAAAGAAAATGATAAATCTATGGAATGTCCCTGCAAGGGCAAGGGTTGATCAAATAGTCTTAGTATAATTTCTGAAGGTTACACAAAGCAAAGTTGCTCTGATTTTTCTCTAATATAAAATCCGGTTATACAGTTATCGCACTTTCTACTTCCATTCAATGCAGACATAAAATTCCGGAATATCCCCAGAATAATTCCAACTCTCATCCTTATCTTCCTACTGACTCCTGACTCCTCTCGTCATACAATAACTAATTATCCGGATATTATATAAGCTTTTTTTCTTTCTGTCTTCTTCTACCAGAACAAGTTAAACTTCTCAACATTAGTTAACATTTTTTTAGAATTACCAATCTCAATATAAGTTAATAATTCATAATGGCCAACATCAAATTTGAACAAGAAAACCAGGAAATAATTGCTGCTGATGGAGCAAATTTAAGAATCAAGGCTCTAGAAAACCGCATTGACCTCTACACCTTTACAGGAAAAATGATGAATTGCGGAGGCTATGGACAATGTGGTACCTGTATTGTAGAGGTTGTTGAAGGTCTAGAAAATCTTTCACCCCGTACTCCAGTGGAAGAAAAAAAGTTGAAGAAGAAACCCCCTTCTTATAGATTAGCTTGTCAAACCATGGTTAACGGTCCTGTAACTATTAAAACAAAACCAAAGCGCAAATAGCAAATAATGGTATTCTTAACCTTGTGGTTTTTTTCAATTCAAGGTGGGTTAATCATGGCAGTTAATGATTTAGGCTTTGTGGCAACCATTTTGTTCATATTTGTGCCAGCCGTTTTCTTAATCATTTTATATATTCAAACTGGCAACAACGAAAGCTAAAAATTTAGCAGTTTACACACTCAGAGTAGGAGCATAATTTAAAAAATTGTCCTCCTACTTTGCCGTTTTTGTCTAACTAGCACTCTGGCGAGCTAACAATACAGGACAATTGGCATAAACCCGCACATAGTCCGATAGAGAATTTCCTAATAGTCGATCGAGGTCCACAAGATTTTTAGCACTGGATGGACGGCGGTCTGGCGAACCCAATATCAATAGGTCTACATTCAAATCCTGGGAAATTTTACAAATTTCTGGACCAGGTTTTCCACTTGCAGCAACACAGCGATATTTAATACCCATTTTTTTTGCTTCTGCTGCAGCTTCAGCTACAACAGGATCTTTTTCCGCATCGACAGTGTAATCTTGCATAGATTTTCCACTGGGGTCTTTCTTCACGTGACTCAAAATTAATTGTCCTCCAGGAATTTGATTCACTAAGGAAATAGCCAACTGTAGAGAACTTTTTCCTCCTTTTGATGAGTCTAGAGCTACCATCACATTTCTAATTTTTTTGACGTAGATATCGTCTTTCACCAGTAACATCGGATGAGAAGTTAACTGGAAAACATATTGACTAACTGAATTTTCCAGAATAGCTTGCAGTTTGCCTAAGCCCCGGGAACCCATAATAATTAGTTCAGATTCTTCTTCATCAGCTACTTGACAAACAATATCCTTGGGGTCTCCTTGTTTGAGTCGGGGATTAACTTTTTTTGGATCTATTTTTAAAGATTGAACAGCCTCTGCCAGGATTTTTCCACCTTCTTCTAACTTAGCAGACATACCTTCTGCACTAGGTTGAGGGGGGACAACGTGCAAGACAGTCACAGATGCTACTTGGAAGTAAGGGATGTCCATCAACATATTGAGCATCTGCTCACATAGTCCCCGACCAGCAACAGCTAACAAAATTTTGTTTATCATTTTTTAATTGAGTGAATCAGCAAATAATAACGTTTAAAAATAGCATAAATCTCCTGTACCCATGATAACTTTGAGAAATGTAGCGTTTTAGCAAATTTTGTAAAGTGGCCTCATCAGAACAATCTCAATCTCAGTTACCCACAAGTGCGATTGAAAATCAATCTACTCAGAAATCAGATGCTTGGTTTGAATATATAGTCCGAGTTCATCCTCATCACACTGATTATGCTGGTGTTGTTTGGCATGGGACTTATATTTCCTGGATGGAGGAGGCACGAATAGAAAGTTTGCGTTCTATTGGTATTGAGTATGCTGAGTTGGTTAACCTTGGTTGCGATTTACCAGTGGTAGAACTTTCAGTACGTTATCACAAAGCGGTCAAGTTTGGGATGGTAGTTGCAGTCAGGACTCGCATGACAAATACTCAAGGAGTCAAACTAGACTGGGATTACCAAATTCAATCTTTGGATGGTAAAGAATTATATGTTACAGCCAGAGTAACATTAGTAACTGTTGACCGAGAAAAAGGCAAAATCATGCGCCGTTTACCTCCAAAAGTAGAAGCAGCTTTAACCAAGCTTTATTGATAGTTGAGATTTATTTTTTATGTTATTAAGGAGGTAATAGACTGATAAAGTCTGTAATTACCTCCCAGTTCAGCTAATTCGCGAGATATTATCCATAGTTATCAGGAAAAAATTATCCCTGTTTTGAAAGAAAATGAAAGTTGACCAAACTCGATTAAAAATAGCTACAGAAAAAGCAAGGGAAAAATGTTAGAATTTGCGGAAAAAATTAAAGAGAAAGCAGCATCTACTGAAGCTATAGGTTAGCAAACTAAAAACAATTAAATTTTTAGTTGCTCAAAAAAATTACTTATAACAATTAATTATGGTCTCAATCACACAAACACTTGAAAATTGGATGCTCCCTCACAGGTTATGGAAGATAGGCGCTCCACTTCCTACCCCACTCCTAGAAAGTGCGACAACAGTTATTAATGACAAACTTTATATTTTTGGTGGCTTTACATTTAGATATAAATAAGCAAGATTTAATTTGAAAAAAAATTTACTAACTACAAATATATTTATTCTTTGCTGAAACTGAAAGAATTGTTTGCCAATGTTGATAATTTTACAGGACATAAAAAAGTCTAATATCGCTCTTTTTTGCCAAAGCAACTAATGAAACCAATAGTAATTATCTATCGCGACCAATTAATTCCCTAATCAGAAACTTTTATCCCCGCACAAGTGGAGAATTTTTCATCCTATCAAGGATTCTCCGTTGGCTCATCTGGCTTTTCCACTGCCAAATCAATGATTCCCCAGGATAGAGCGATTATTCTGGGTTACTTAGCCTCTCCTCCTGGTCTCTGAAAAACAGCCTACAAATTAACTGGTTTTATCCATCCTCGCTGGCTGAAATCTTTGCAAGATTTATCGCCTCAGTTAATTCACGCTCATTTTGGTCTGGATGGGGTTTTAGCACTGCCACTGGCAAAAAAGTTAAACGTACCCCTCATCATAACTTTTCATGGTTATTATGCTACCACAGAAATAACCCTAAATCAATCTCAAAGTTTTTATGCACAGACCTGGGATTTTGTCAAGAATCGCGGTCAATTTTTTCGATAATTATATTTTAGGAATCGCGATCGCCTATTTCAAGAAGCGGACTATTTTATTGCTGTTTCTGAATTGATCCGCTCTCAACTAATTGAAAAAGGATGTCTGTCAGAGAAAATTAAAGTTAATTATATCGGTATAGATGTAGATAAATTTACACCGAATCCAGAAGTAAAACTAGAACCGATTGTTTTATTTGTCGGATGGTTAATAGAAAAAAAAGGATGTGAATATTTGATTCGGGCGATCGCTCAAGTGCAAAAAACTATTCCTAATATAAAATTAGTAGTTATTGGCGACGGAATATTACGTTCATTTTTAGAAAGTTTAGCTGGAAGTTTGTTATCTAATTACTGTTTTCTTGGAGTTAAACCACCTGAAGTTGTCAAATAATTGATGAATAAAGCTTTTTTATTGGGAGCGCCAAGCGTTACTACTGCTACAGGAGAATCCGAGTGATTACCGATAGTTATTCTAGAAGCACAAGCAATGGGATTACCTGTTGTTAGTTCGATTCATGCAGGTATTCCAGAAGCAATAATTGATGGAGAAACGGGTTTTTTAGCACAAGAAAAAGATTGGGAGAGTCTAGCTAAATATATTTTGACTTTGTTTGAAAATGTGGAACTAAGAGAACAATTTTCTACCCTGGTTCGTAGACGGATATAAACATAATTTAACCTCAAATTAAATGCTGCAAAATTATAAAAAATCTATCATAATGTAATTAAAATTAATTAGATATCTACGAAAAATAATAGACTTTTTGCAGAAGTATACAACAGGCAATAGGAAATAAAATTGATTAAAAAATGTACAAAAAATGGTCTACATCTGCAATTTTATCAGATGTCTATTGAAGTATAAAATTTATAATTTTTCTGTAGATTATACCAATTAAAAAAAAGAATGTTACTAATAGTAAGAGGAATAAAAATACAAATGTAGGATATGCACTTTGACAAAGCGGTGCGACCCCGCGACGACAACAGTCGCACCTGGTAGCGCACCAAGAGAAAAGAATGATTTACGACCTAAAAAATGGTATTTAAACCATTCATTCTGACTCCTGACTCCTGATGACTGACTCCTAAGAAATATCCTAGCTATTTGTAGCAAACATTTATCAATTTGGTATTAAAGCTGGAATTGAAGATGATAGCCAGGGGATTTTAACATCATTTTCCCTCTTCAAAGGAGCTACGCTTACAGTAGAAAACTTATAATTATAATGAGTCTCGTAGTTTTGCTCTATCCCTAATATCAAGTCTCATTAATTAGACATAATAAAAATGATATTTTCTCAATTATTTTGAGAATCTATCAAATTGCCCCCTACTCTCTACTACCTAATAAATGTTATTTGTGGGTATTTAAAGAGACATGATATAAGACAAGTATTTAAAGGGATAGAGCAAAACTACAAACAAAAATTTTATGATAACTAATTATCCGCTGACATAGCTCCCCGAGAGAGGGCAAATGATATAAGTTTCAACTATCTCTTATTCTTTCCTTTATCTGAATTTAAAAGCTTAACAGCAGAGCCATCCTTCAACTTTTGCACCCCTGAAACAATCAACTTATCACCAGGTTGTAAACCAGACACTACCTCAGTCACATCACCCTTAACCAAACCTAACTCAATTATTTGGCGTTTTGCTTTCTGCTCCTCACCCGCTCCCTCCAACAAATACACAAACCTTTCTTCTCCTTGAAAACCTACCGCTGTCATTGGTACTACCACAGTTTGACGTCTATCCCAAATCACATTTACCCGCACAAACTGACTATCTCTTAACTTTCCGGCACTATTATCCACATCTGCTTTAACTAAAATAGTTTGAGAGTCACTACTAACAGTAGGAGAAATAAAACTAACTTCCCCCATTCCCACAGGTTTCTCTTCTGAATTCTTAATCTCCACAGGTAAACCCAATTTTAAATCCCCTCGTCGCTCTAAAGGAATTGGTAAATTTATTTCTAATACTTGATTTGCCGTCACAGTAGTAATAGTGTCATCATCAGTAACAAAATCTCCCATTTTCACAATCATATTTCCCACAATTCCAGCAAAGGGTGCTACAACTACCGTATCCCCTAACTCCGCTTCTAAACTCTCTACCTCTGCTTGTGCTGCTGCCACATCTGCATTCGCCTGAGAAATTTCTTCAGGACGAGTACCGTTTTGTAACTCCTCTAAATTACTAAGAGCTTCTGCAACCTCCGCCTCTGCTCTAGCAATTTCTTCAGGACGAGTGCCGTTTTGTAACTCCTCTAAATTACTACGAGCTTCTGCAACCTCCGCTTCTGCTCTAGCAATTTCTTCGGGGCGAGTGCCATTTTCTAACCTTCTCAATACTTGGCGTTGTTGTTCCACTGCTGCTTCTAATGTCTCAATTGTAGACTCTCTATTTCTTTGTAATTGAGTCACTCGTCTTTTTGCTTCCTCTACTCTTGCTTTAGCTGCCTTCTCTTGTTTAAAAATTTCCTGAAACGTTAATTCAGCGATCGCTCCTTCTGCTCTCAAATTTTGATTTCGCTTTACTTGTTCGCTAGCTAACTCTAATTCTGCTTGTTGTAATTCTATTTGCGCCTTAGCTTGAGCAATTTCTTCTAACAGACTACCTGACTTGGCATTGGCCAGTCGTGCTTCTGCCTCTTGTAGTTGTGCTTTTGCCTGAGCAATTTCTTCATCACGAGTACCTGCTTGCAGTTCTGCTAAACTTGCTTGAGATTGATTAAGACGCGCTCTAGCTACTGCAATTTGTTCTGGTCTTGCTCCAGTTTTGAGTTCTGCTAAACGTGCTTGAGATTGGTTAAGACGCGCTCTAGATGCGGCAATTTGTTCTGGCCTTGCTCCGGTTTTGAGTTCTGCTAAACGTGCTTGAGTTCGCCGGAGGTTTGCTTTAGTTCTCCTTAAGTTGGCTTCCACATTATCACTTTTGAGCTTGGCGATCGCCTGCCATTTGGATATAAAGGTTCCTTCCTGGGCTAAAATTTCTATTACTCTACCATCTATTTCTGGTCTAATTCTGACTGAGCGTTTGGCTTCGAGAGTCCCGAAAAATTCTGAGGTTTCTTGGAGGGAGGTAGTTTCTATTGGTATGGCTTTAACTAGGGTACTTCGTCGTCTACCTGGAGCTACTGTTGATGGTTTGTTAGCTGTTTCGCTACTTTGAGACTGCCACCATTGTCCTCCTAAAAATCCTACTCCGAGGGTGGTAATAATTACTGTTGCCCAAAGTACACCAGAAAAATTCTTTTTGTCAGGTTGAAACTGTTCCGGAACAGTTTTTGTCTGGTCTTTATATAGTTCTATTTTGGTATTTTCTTGTATATTTTCTGATGGTTTAGTTTTGTCTTTAATTCCTGAGTTTGATGAATTTAAGTTGGGCATTTTTTTTGATATTTATTGTTGCTTTTTTTGACTAATTATTTCTACAGTTAATATAGAGTTAAAATGAGTTTTTTTTGCTTGATTAGATGTAAGCATTTTCTGCGGAATGCTGGGCAAACAGTTATTCGCTGTCAGCAATAAGGATCAGTTTATGTAGTAAGCTCTAATTTGTCGTAATTTCTGTTAATGAATAAACTGTTATCTAGAACCAAAAATAATAGCTGATGGCTGATTGCTGATGGCTGATTGCTTACTATTAGATTCAAAATTTATCAGTTCTAATTCTTTGACTAATTCTTCTCTGAGCCATTGCGTTTCTGAATTAAGCATTGATTTTGCTCGATTCCAAGCCGAAAATTGATAGGGGTCTCGTTGTATATTTTCAGATTGTTGACTATCTAAATATTCTTGACGTAGTTGACAAACTATTAAACGATGTTCGATCAGTTTTACTCGTTCTATGGGTTCTAAATCACTGAAAAAGAAAAATTTAATCAGAAATCTAGAGCGACCTTTTACCCAACTTTCTTTGAGATTTTCTAGCATTTTTTCACGCCAGCGATCGCGCCCTTTTTCTGTTATTTTATAGATTTTACGACTACACCCGGCTTCCCCTGGTTCTTCTGTAACTACGAAAATATAACCCCGCTCTTCTAATCGTTTCAGCAACGGATATATAGCACCATAGTTGATACTAATACAGCTACTCATAAATAACTCTAGCTGTTGCTTTAAACGATAGCCGTGCAGAGGCTTCTTTTGCAGTAAACCGAGGGCAGATAACTCAAGCATTTATATCAGTCTGATATATTTGTTCATTATTTGATTATATTTCAATTAATTTTATCTGGCCAAATAAAAATTAAAAAATCTTCAACTTATATTATATGACCTGTGAGTTGGGTAGGGAAAGCGTCGGATTGGCGGTGCATAGAAGTCATAAGTCAGAATGGTTGGGGGTAAGTTTGGATAAGTTCAGTGTTAACATCTTCCTTCTCTTTTATTGCGTATGTCGCAATAATACAATGTAAGATAAATGTGTTTCAGGGTTTGATTGAGAGACTAAGAGCGATCGCTTATATCAGATATAAAATCCTTATGGGAGCTATATTTTGTGAGGTAGTTCTATTTCAACGAAGGCGGATACCTTATACCATAAGGGTTTTATCAAGCTCCTAGCTAACATCTTCCTTCTCTTTTATTGCGTATGTCGCAATAATACAATGTAAGACAAATGTATTTCAGGGTTTGGTTGAGAGACTAAGAGCGATCGCTTGTCTGAGATATAAAACCCTTATGGGAGCTATATTTTGTGAGGTAGTTCTATTTCAACGAAGGCGGATACCTTATACCATAAGGGTTTTATCAAGCTCCTAGCTAACATCTTCCTTCTCTTTTATTGCGTATATCGCAATAATACAATGTAAGATAAATGTATTTCAGGGTTTGGTTGAGAGACTAAGAGCGATCGCTTGTCTGAGATATAAAACCCTTATGGGAGCTATATTTTGTGAGGTAGTTCTATTTCAACGAAGGCGGATACCTTATACCATCTCTCAAAAACTTTTCTACATTTTCTTGAGGTGAAGAATTAATACTAACTAACTAATAATTACCAAAAATGTCCTGGCGGCTTGTGTTAATTACTTAATAATTGAAGTGCGACTTAAGTTAAGCATTAATGCATGGTAATTGGTATCAGGTATAAATCAAACTACTACTACTGCAAAGATAATATACCCCTCCGGAAAAGAGGGAGTAGGGAGCAGGGTGAAATAATTGATGATTTATGCGTATGGAATTGATTTTATTTTTGATTATCGGAGATATCTAATGAAAATTACCAGCTACTTCACCTATTAAATACGTTATTGATATAGATAGATATCTACCCTTAATATAGATAAAAGGCCACGACTCAAAAATACTAATGAAAAATTTCTGGAAACAAATAGCAACAGATGGGTCAAATAAAATTAATAACCATCACCCATCATCACGCAACCCTAAAGCTAATACCCAAAACACCAAAACAATTCTTTTTCAAAAATATAGAAAACTTATATGGAGAATTCTAGCCACTGGGATAATTGCTCAAGGTGCCTTACTAGGAACTCCAGCTTTTGCTAATAAAAGTAATACTCAAAACTCTCTGAGCTACACTCAGCTACTCGAGAAAATTAAAGCTGGTGAAGTTACAGAAATAGATGCTTATCCCTCTCAAGGAATTGCTAAAGTTAGCCTGAAAGGGCAAAAAAGTAATGAACCTATGTATACCGTCAATATTTTTGAGTACAACCCAGAACTACTGGATTTAGTTCGCGCTGAAAAAATTGACTTTGAACTCAAGCGCACTCCCGACAATAGCGCTGCAATAGGCATTCTATTCAATATCCTCATCGTCTTTGTAGTTATCATTGTGCTGCTAAGTATTCTGCGTCGCTCTAGTCAGTCACAGGGAAATGCTTTAAACTTTGGCAAGTCCAGGGCACGTTTTCAAATGGAGGCCAAAACAGGAGTATTATTCGATGATGTGGCAGGTATTGAAGAAGCAAAAGAAGAACTTCAGGAAGTAGTCAGTTTCCTCAAAAAGCCAGAAAAATTTACAGCTATTGGGGCGAAAATTCCTAAAGGAGTACTTTTGGTAGGGCCTCCGGGAACAGGTAAAACTCTATTGGCAAAAGCGATCGCTGGAGAAGCAGGAGTTCCATTTTTTAGTATCTCAGGCTCAGAATTTGTGGAAATGTTCGTGGGTGTGGGAGCTTCTCGCGTCAGGGACTTATTTCGCAAAGCCAAAGAAAATGCTCCTTGCATCATATTTATAGATGAAATAGATGCGGTGGGTAGACAAAGAGGAGCTGGTATTGGTGGGGGTAACGATGAACGGGAACAAACCCTAAACCAGTTACTGACAGAGATGGATGGGTTTGAAGGCAATACAGGCATCATTATTATCGCTGCAACTAACCGCCCTGATGTCCTGGATGCTGCATTATTACGTCCTGGTCGTTTTGATAGACAAGTAACTGTAGACTTGCCTGCTTATAATGGACGCTTGGGAATTTTGGAAGTCCATGCTCGGAATAAAAAACTAACTCCAGAGATTTCCTTGGAGGCGATCGCTCGACGGACACCAGGTTTTTCGGGAGCAGATTTAGCCAATATGCTGAATGAAGCAGCTATTCTGACTGCTAGAAGACGTAAGGAAGCAATTACACCCTCGGAAGTTGATGATGCTATTGACCGAGTGACTATCGGTTTGAGTCTAACTCCATTATTGGATAGTAAGAAAAAACGGTTAATTGCTTACCATGAAGTCGGACACGCTTTGTTAATGACTGTGCTCAAAAATTCTGACCCTTTAAATAAGGTGAGTATTATTCCTCGTTCTGGAGGAGTGGGTGGTTTTGCTCAACCAATTATGGATGAAGGAATGGTTGACAGTGGGTTATATACTCGTTCTTGGTTAATAGACAGAATTACAATTTCTTTAGGTGGGCGTGCTGCAGAGGAAGAAATTTTTGGCCCTGCGGAGGTAACGGTGGGAGCTGCTAACGATATTAGGAGTGTGGCTAATTTGACCCGTGAAATGGTAACTCGTTATGGAATGTCAGATTTAGGGCCAGTTGCTTTAGAGAATCCTAGTGAGGAAGTCTTTTTGGGTCGGGGTTGGCAGTCACAGTCAGAATATTCTGAGGAAGTAGCTACTAAGATTGACCATCAAGTTCGAGCAATAGCTGTTCATTGTCATGAAGAAGCTCGCCGAATCATTAGAGAAAATCGTGTGGTGATGGACAGGTTGGTAGACCTTTTAATAGAAAAGGAAACTATTGAGGGTGAAGAGTTCCGAAGAATTGTTTCGGAATACACAACATTACCTGAGAAACAGGCACTTTCTATTAATTTAGAAAAGAAAAGTTGAGGTTTAATCTATAGGCAGGGAAAAGGGAACAGGCAATAGGGAACAGAGGGAAAAATATTTCTCTGTATAAGGTTTATTATCAGCATAAGTCCTAACCAACCTATTCTTTGCTATATAGCATTACGCAATTAGGGCGCGGACAATACTAAATGCTGAAAGTAAGTCAGATATTACTTTTGACTGTTAGATATGCGTCTTACATTCTATTGGCGTAGCCTTTCCGCAGGAAATGGAAACCTCGCCAATTAGCACTCGCTTTTGTAGGGGTAAATGGCCATTCGTCCCTGCTGATTTCTAATACCAATTCCCATGCATTATTGCTATACTTGGGCAATACTTCAGTTGTCAACTAATCACCACAACCAAAATCACTTTGCATGCTAATTTTAGCTCGCGAATGATGTTAATTATTCTTATGTTTACTTCTCCCCCGCTCCCCCACTCCCCTACTCCCCTGCTCAACAAAATGTAGAAAAGTTTTTGATAAATGGTATAACTTGCAGAATAATTAAGGTTGAAAGCCTCTCATTTAAAAGAGAAAAAAGAAAAAATTTTCCCTTTTGCGTCAATCCTATCCGTTTTCAAGGAGAGGTAATAATTAATAATTAATTATTAATTGTTGAACTATCTACCCTCTAAACCTGATAGACTCCTAGTTTGTTGAGCATACATCTCTCGTAAAATTAAACCAGGGTCTACCCAACGACCCCCATATTTCAAACCCCAATGAAGATGGGGGCCACTGGTTCGACCAGTCATTCCCACTCTCGCTATTCGAGTCCCGGCGGGTAGAACTTGACCTTGAAGTAGCATAATTCCACCACCACGATCCACTAAATAACGACGCCCACCATGAGTTTCTACGCCTCCTTGAACGTGGCAGTAAACGTGTTCCCAATAGCCTGACTTAATTACAATGCCAGTCCCACATCGCCTATCTTCCCAAACTTCTACAACTTTTCCTGACCACCAATTTCGGATGTAGCTTCCTTGAGGTGCTGCTAGGTCTAACCCATAATGAAATCCCCCTCCTCTAGGGCCAAAGGGAGATGTATATCCTTGAAAGTTTTCGACTGGGAAGGAAGCATTTTGCCAGTTATTGACGTAGGCTATTTGTTGATTATTAATTGTGGGTTCTTGAGCTGTGACTAATTCTTGTTTGAGTCCTGTGGTGGTGAAGCCAACTCCGATGATTCCTAGTAATAATAAAATTTTTTTTGATTTATTAAAATACTGCTTTATAGGATTAGATACCAAAGGCAAACCAAGAGGGATTGGATTTGACATGGTTTTTATTCACTCCTCAATTTCTTGTTACCAGGGATGATTTGACGCATCTGAAGATTCTGAGGAATTGTATCATAATTTAACCATATTGCCATTAATAAATAGCATTGTTAGGTATAGGCTAATCTATAGAGCTTGTCTCCAGAAATTCTGAAATTAACGCTAGATATAGAGAACAAAAACTATAGTGCTATGTATATGTAGTGTTTCAATCCTGAAAATGGAAAATACTCACTCATTTATCCTCATTTGGCTCAAATAGAATTAGTCTATAGGCAAATCTATGAGCTTGTCTCCAGAAATTCTGAAATTAACGCTAGATATAGAGAACAAAAACTATAGTGCTATGTATATGTAGTGTTTCAATCCTGAAAATGGAAAATACTCACTCATTTATCCTCATTGGTCTCAAATAGAATTAGTCTATCAGCAAATCTATGAGCTTGTCTCCAAAAATTCCGAGATTAACGCTAGATATAGAGAACAAAAACTATAGTGCTATATATATGTAGTGTTTCAATCCTGAAAATAGAAAATGCTCACTCATTTTTACTCATTTGGCTCAAATAGAATTAGTCTATCAGCAAATCTATGAGCTTGTCTCCAGAAATTCCGAGATTAACGCTAGATATAGAGAACAAAAACTATAGTGCTATATATATGTAGTGTTTGAGCGACTCAAATAGAAAGTCCTCACTCATTTTTGCTCAGTATGAGTAAATTTAGAGGTCTGAGCAATTTACTACGCAATTATTTCCAGTAGTTTCTATTGGTATATTAGTTTGAGGAAAGGTGGCGAGCAGATCAAAAGCTCTAAACTCAGATAACACAATATTTTTTCTTCTTCCCTCTTCTCTCTTCCCTCTTCCCTCTTCCCTCTTCCTTCTCACAAAATGTCAAATTGGTATTTCAATCACAAATTCCGCTCCTTTTTCAGGAGAAGAAATACATTTTATTCTACCTTCATGTTGTTCAACAATAATTTGATAACTGATTGATAGTCCTAAACCTTTGCCTTGACTGACTGGTTTAGTTGTAAAAAAGGGGTCGAAGATTTTAGAGCAATTTTCCTCTGTTATACCTAAGCCATTATCAGAAATATAAATCCCGAGCCAATCATTTTCTAATTTTTCTGTTCTGATAGAAATTGTTGGTTGTTCTACTCCATATTTATTCTGATAAAATTTTATTTCTAGTGCATGAATGGCATGATTAATAATATTCATTATTGCTTGCTTTAATGCGTTAGGAAAACAGTTAACTAGAGGCAGCTCGCCATAATCTTGAATGACTTGAATCTGAAACAATGGATTTTGTAAACGGGGTTGAATAATTAGTAATATACTGTCCATAATTACATGAATATCTACAGATATTACTTTTGCTGTATCTAAGCTGGAGAAAACTTGCAATGATTTAACAATTTTACTAATACGGTTTGCCCCTCCTCTCATTCTACCTAATAACTTGGATAAGTTTTCCTCAATATAATCCAATTCAATTTCTTTAATTTTGTCTATAACTTCATCAGGTAAATTTGAAGAATTTCTATGCAAAATATGAGCTAAATCTAATTAATCTTTCGTATAGTCATCAATGTGATTTAAGTTACCCAAAATAAAGGTTACAGGATTATTAATCTCATGAGCAACTCCGGCAAGCATTTCTCCTAAACTAGACATTTTTTCCGCATGAATGAGTTGAGCTTGAGTTTTTTTAAACTTTTCCAGAGTTTCTTGTAAGTAAATATTTTGCTTTTTTAAAGCTGTTTACGCTAATTTACGCTCAATTTAAGCCACATAGTGAGCAGCAAATATTTTTAAGATAGATTTTTGTTGTTCATCATTGTGTTTTAAAGGTTTAGTATCTAAGCCTGCAATATAACCGATATTTTTTCCATGACTATCTACAATAGAAATCCCTAAATAACTTTCAGCTTGCAAAGTTAATAAATCTCGATCTTCTGGGAATAGTTGTTGAATTGAATGGTGATAAATTTGCAGACCTGTTTCATAAATGGTACTACAAGGAGTTCCTTCTATATAATATTTAAAATTAGGTATAAACCTGTCTCCTGGCCAAAAAGATAATACCCTAATTTGTGGTCGAGTACTGTCTATAAATTCTCCAATAAATCCATATTTTATTTGCAAAACTTGAGCCAGGTATTGAGCACAAGCCTGAAAAAAAAATATTCGCCGATTTTTAGATGCAATTCCTGCAACAATGAATTTGAAATTATATTCCGATTCAAAATCATAATTTGTAATTACATTATTATATAATTCTAGATATTATTTATATATATTTGCCTTGTTCGTAAATCATCCTTCGGCTATTTATTCAAGTTCACTCAGTATGAATTCTGAGATATTTATTTATCGTGTTTTACTTGATTTTTGTCTTCTTAAGCATCTTCAAATAGTTAGATGTAATCCAGAGCTACACTTCACCCGTCTAGTTATTTTTTCATTACTTGATTGAGCAGTCTTAAAGCTGATAATTTTTAGATATAAACTATTATTCTGTTTATTTAACAATTATATTAACTTGTTCTAGATATAATCCTAATTTCAGTGATTTTTCCGACCGAGTAACAACAGATAATACCAATTATCTAATTTCATGTTTATGTTTAATTGAATACTTAAAATATAATCATTCCTGAAATTTGTTATAATCGAAGAATTTAATATTTTGCCTAATAAATAAAATATAAGATTTTAAAAAATGATACTTGATGAAATTTTTCCTTTTAGATTGGCCATAGATGCTACGGCGATCGCAGGTGCATCTCTCTGGTCTTTGGCCTTATATTGGGGTTTTTCTCCTCTGAGTGAGTGGGTGACGTTACAACTTAACCGTTGGTTTAATTTTGCAGAAAGAGCATTGTATACATCTGAGAAAGAATTTGAAAAGACGCGCAAAGCAAGAGAATCTCAGAATGCTTTTTATGCTTCTATTTTGAGTATTGTGCCTTTTTTAATTGTAGGAAGTTTGTGCAATTGGGGTGTAGAAATTGGTTTAGATAAAAGTTGGTCAATTAGTATTGGGATAATTGTTTGTGTAATCTGTGGTGTTTATGAATTGGGAAGAAGAGATAGTAAATCTTCTTAAATAAGACTTCTTGCAGAAGTCAGGCAATAGGGAATAGGGAATGGGGAATAGGGAGATGAAATTGTTGATTTCATATCTTGAATTAATTTAATTAAAACTTTTGCAAGAAGTCTATAGTAGTTAAGTAGAACAGGCTAAAAAAAAGACGTTGCATTTTTAATCAAAAAACTCTTAAAGGCAATGAATATAAACTTTTGAGCTAATTGACAATTTGATACATAGTGCTCAAAAATTACCATGTTCTACTTATTATTTTAATTAGCTGAATTGCTAAAGACTAAATATGATGAAAATAGACCAAAAATTTCCTTTTCCTACTGATGTAGAAACAGCGATCGCTCTACAACAAAAACTCCGTCATCAAGTAATAACTGAAGACCAATTTGGAACTATTAAATGTGTAGCTGGTATTGATGTTGGTTATAGTGATTCAGATAAGATTACTCAAGCAGCAGTAGCAGTTTTAAGTTTTCCACAATTAGAATTATTAGAACAGTCTATAGTTAAACGTTCTACTTCTTTTTCTTATGTTCCTGGATTATTATCTTTTCGAGAGATACCTGCTATTTTAGATGCTTTAGAAAAGCTAAATATTACTCCTGAATTATTGCTTTGTGATGGTCAAGGATTAATTCATCCCCGTCGATTTGGTATAGCTTGTCATTTGGGAATTTTAGTTAATATTCCTAGTATTGGTGTAGCTAAATCTCACTATATTGGTAAACATGATTCTGTTGGTTTAGAAAAAGGTAATTGGCAACCAATAATAGATGAAGAGGAAGTTATTGGTGCAGTGGTGAGAACTCGTGCTGGAGTTAAGCCAATTTATGTTTCAACTGGTCATAGAATTAGCTTAACAACTGCCATAAATTATGTGTTGAAATGTACTACTAAATATCGGTTGCCTGAAACAACTCGTTGGGCAGATAAATTAGCTTCTAACTAAGAAGGAAGAAGGAAGAAGGAAGAGAGAAGAAGTAATATTATGTCTGGTTAAATACTTATAAATAACTACGGAGGAGTCAGGAGTCAGGAGGACCGAGTCAGGAGAGAAAAAGAGGGAAGAAGGAAGAAGAAAATAACCCAAAAAATTGTACAGTAAATTCTAGATTAATGTTGTATAGTTAACGGGGTAAATATTTTTTGCTTGTTCCCTATCCTGCTCTTCATCTTACCTGCTTCCTATTGCCTGTTCCTTATTCGCTATTCTCTAATTATTAACAATAAATTCCAGATTAATGTGGTACAGTTAACTGGATAAATATTTTTTGCTTGTTCCCTATATTAATTCCTTATCTTCCCTAATCCCTACTCCCTACTCCCTATTCCCTATTCCTACAATTTTTCAATCCTTAAATATTTAAAAATCTACTGTGGAAGTAAAATATGCTCTTGTTCACGAATGGTTAACACCCAAAGCAACTGGTGGTTCAGAATTGGTTGTTAAGGAAATTCTCCAGCATATTAATGCTGATTTATATGCTTTAATTGATTTTGAGTCAAGCAATCCTGAAAGTTATCTTTATCAACGAAAAATTGGCAAAACATTTTTACAAAATTTGCCTTTAGCTCGTAACGGAGTACAAAAATATTTACCTCTATTACCAATAGCAATTGAACAATTAGACTTGCGAGAATATGATGTAATTTTATCTTCTTCTCATGCAGTTGCTAAAGCTGTTATTACTACACCTTATCAACTCCATATTTGTTATTGTCATACTCCCATGCGTTATGCTTGGGATTTAACTTTTGATTATCTAAATAGTAGTAAAGTTGGCAAGGGTTTACCTGGTATTTTCACTAGATATCTTTTACATAGACTCCGAGAATGGGATGTAATTTCTGCTAACCGAGTAGACTATTTTATTGCTAATTCTCAACATACCGCCCGCAGAATATGGCGTTGTTATCGACGTGAAGCAGAGGTAATTTATCCGCCTGTAGATGTGGAAAAATTTCCTTTTAAATCTCAGAAACAAGATTTTTATGTGACCGTTTGTAGATTAGTTAGTTATAAGAAAATATCTTTAATTGTCAGAGCATTTAATCAGTTAGGACGAGAATTAATAGTTATTGGTAGTGGTGAAGAATTAAATAAATTACGTCATCTTGCTAAACCTAATGTGAAAATTATGGGTTGGCAACCTGAAGAAGTAGTTACCCAATATATGTCAGAAGCAAAAGGTTTTATTTATGCTGCTTGTGAAGATTTTGGGATGGCTTTAGTAGAGGCACAAGCTTGTGGTACGCCAGTTATTGCTTATGGTGTTGGTGGAGCGACAGAAACAGTTTTAGATATGAGAAAATATCCAGATTCGGCAACTGGTTTATTGTTTGCTGAACAAACAGAAAAAGCTTTGGTTGAGGCGGTGGAAAAATTTGAAAATTCTCGAGAATATTTTCAGCCAGAAATCATCAGAAAGCACGCTTATAAATTTTCTAAAACAGTGTTTCAAAAGCATTATTTAAGTTTCCTGGAAAAGTGTTACGAGGGAAAAGGTAATGGTTCAATAATTGATAATTGATAATGGATAATTGATAATTACCTCTCCCCAAAAGAAACTATCCCTTACAAGGAACTCCTGAAAACCTTGTGTGGAGCAGGGGAGTAGGGAGCAGGGGAGAAAGGAGAAAGAATCATAGTAGATAGGAAAAACTACTTAAGTTATCAAAAAAAATCTACTTTTTAATACACTTTTTCTCTGGCAAAAATCTTTGAAAGGCTAGTACATAACTTGTCTATAATGTCTACGTTTTATGTTAAGAAAGATGTTTATAAAGCATAGCTAAAAGGAAGAGGATTGAATAAAAGGAAAAAAATTATTTTTTTTCCCTTGAAATGGAAAAATTTGGCTTCAGCAAAATGCAACTGAGAGTGATGTAGGTCAATAATTAATAGAAATTGGCGTTGATAAAGAGGATATTGTACTAGGGTTACATCCACCTTATAAGAGTCCTTATACAGGTTATGGTGTTGCTTAATCAGTTATCAGTTATCAGTTATCAGTCAGTACAGTTTGGTTTTGGTAATATTTTAGTAAGCAGTCAGCAGTCAGCTATCAGCTATTACTTCATTGTCTTTTAAGTAGGAATTAGTATTGATATATTTCAAGAGAATTAATCAGTTATCAGTTATTAGTCAGTACAGTTTAGTTTTGATAATATTTTAGTAAGCAGTCAGCAGTCAGCTATCAGCTATTACTTCATTGTCTTTTAAGTAGGAATTAGTATTGATATATTTCAGGATAATTAATCAGTTATTAGTTATCAGTCAGTACAGTTTAGTTTTAGTAATATTGGTGATTGCTAATAGCTGAATACTTACATATTTTATTAACACAAAGTATTGTAAATTTATTAGTTTTTGATAAAATAGAGTACAAAATTGATAATAATTGATTATGAGAACTGTTTTAGATTTAAAACCATTAATTACATTAACAAAAGAAGATTTTTATCAACTTTGTCAAGTTAATCCAGAGGTATCATTAGAACTTAGTCGTAATGGAGAATTGATTATTATGTCGCCTGTAGGTGGAGAAAGTGGTAATCAAGAAGCTAATTTAATTGCTGATGTTATTATTTGGAATCGAAAAACTCAGTTAGGATTTGTATTTAGCTCCTCAACAATATTTAATTTACCTAATGGTGGTAGTCGCTCTCCTGATGTCTCATGGGTAAGACGAGAAAAATGGGAATCTCTAACTCCTAATGAAAGGAAAAAGTTTCCACCTATTTGTCCTGATTTTGTAATTGAATTACGCTCTCCTAGCGATCGCTTAAAACCTCTACAGGAAAAAATGAAAGAATATTTAGATTGTGGTTTGAGATTAGGATGGTTAATTAATCCTCAAGATAGCACTGTAGAAGTTTATCGTCCTCAAAAATCTGTGGAAATATTAACTTTACCTATATCTTTATCTGGAGAGGATGTTTTACCTGGACTTAATTTATTGATTGAATAATCTCTATTCCCTCTTTTCTTTATCTTGTACTGGAACTCCTTTTTCTATTAATTGGTCGGCGATCGCTTCTTCAGTCCCATCATGTTGTACCCAGATTTTTCATCAATAATATCGACATGAATAGCACAACCATAAATTCTGGTATTGTTATTTTTTCATCCTAAATTAACAAGCTGATAATGGTCTCTTTCGCGGTCAAAAACTGTTTGACTTTTGATTGGGTCGTTAGGAGAACGCAACTTAGCCCTTGCTATTAGTAATTCCTGAATTAATTAACGAGATAAATCTAATTTATCCATTGGTTAATTGCCTCCTTTTCAACATCATAAATAATTAATTTAATTTGGTTAAAATGAATTACAGTTTGAATAAATGGATACTTAAAAAAGCGTTTATAGCAGAAGGAAGAAGGAAGAAGGAAGAAGGAAGAAATAAAAATCTAGTTTTGTCTGAGTGTTAAGCTTTTGATATGTCAAATATAGTCATGGCGACTCCTATATAAATTTCTAATGGAATTACTAAATATAATTTTCGTTCTGTCTCTTATTCCTCCAAAGCAATACAAAAATTAATTAATTTTCCAACTGCAGTGTGAAACTCATAAATTGTTGAAGCTGCCAAAAAAGTTTTAATTTAAACAGCAATTTTTTCACCATATTTTGTTGCACTAATTAACTTTTATGCACCTAACTCAATATAAAAATCAACAAATCCTAAATCAATACGATAGGGGTCGTGAGTGATTATCCAACCCTGATTCTCAAGAACAGTTTTAACAAGCTGATGAAAAATATCTTTAGCAGAAATTCCAGGCAGTTTCCTTAAAGTTTAAGTACCTGTGCAAAATTAATTTAACATTTTTTTTTTGAGTTGCGCTGGCGCTTAACCCAACCTACAATATAATAAATTTTTAAATTAATTATCACTATGTCGGTGCAAAATCAAACAAAATTTAATCCACCATCTTTA
Organism: Okeania sp. SIO2C2; assembly: GCF_010692625.1. Classification (NCBI taxonomy): domain Bacteria; kingdom Bacillati; phylum Cyanobacteriota; class Cyanophyceae; order Oscillatoriales; family Microcoleaceae; genus Okeania; species Okeania sp. SIO2C2. Next base: position 35,589 of record NZ_JAAHGM010000011.1, on the reverse strand, counting down.
GAAAAACATTTAAAGAATTACTTTGGTTATGATTCATTTCGCCCTGGGCAAAAACAAATTATTGAAACAGCACTTCAACAAAAAGATATGCTAATTGTTATGCCTACTGGTGGGGGAAAATCTTTATGTTTTCAATTACCAGCATTACTCCAACCAGGCTTAACAATAGTAGTATCTCCTCTCATTTCTTTAATGCAAGACCAAGTAGCAAGTTTACAAGATAATGGTATTGCTGCGACATTTTTAAATAGTACTCTTGGACTAACAGAAACCCGCAAACGAGAAACAGATATTATGCAGGGCAAAATCAAACTTTTATATGTTGCTCCAGAGAGATTATTGTCAGAGAGATTTTTACCATTTTTACAGTTAATTAATGCTCAACAAGGTATCTCTACTTTTGCCATAGATGAAGCTCACTGTGTTTCAGAATGGGGTCACGATTTTCGCCCGGAATATCGACAGTTACAAATGTTACGAGAAAGTTATCCAGATGTGCCGATGATGGCTTTAACTGCTACGGCGACAAAACGAGTCCGGGGAGATATTATTGCTCAATTAAATTTACAACAACCTTATATTCATATTGCTAGTTTTTTCCGTGCAAATTTATATTATGAAGTTCGTCAAAAAAGTAGTGCTAAAAATACTTTTGCTGAAACATTACAGATAATTAGAAAAATTGGTGGTTCTGGAATAGTTTATTGTAATAGTCGCAAAAAAGTTGATGAAATTGCTTATAAATTACGACAAAATCGTGTATCTGCTTTACCTTATCATGCTGGAATGGATGATGAGGAAAGAGCTATTAATCAAACTAAATTTATCCGAGATGATGTAGATGTAATTGTGGCAACTGTGGCTTTTGGCATGGGTATTAATAAGCCAGATGTTAGATTTGTAATTCATTATGATTTGCCGAAAAATATCGAGGGTTATTATCAAGAAACTGGGAGAGCGGGTCGAGATGGGGAACCTGCTAAATGTACTCTATTTTTTAGTTATGGCGATAAGAAAAGTATTGAATATTTAATCGCTCAAAAGCTTGATGAACAGGAACAAAGAATTGCTTATCAACAGTTAAGACGAATTCTTGATTATGCTGATGCTACTGAATGTCGCCACCGAATTTTATTAGGCTATTTTGGTGAAGATTTGCCCGAAAATTGTGGAAATTGTGATAATTGTAAATATCCTAAACCAATAGAAGATTGGACTATTGAAGCAATGAAGTTTTTGTCTTGTGTAGCGAGGACTAAAGAACGGTTTGGTATGAATCATATTATTGATGTTTTAAGAGGTTCTAAAAACCAGAAAGTTTTAGATAAAAAACATGACAAACTTTCTACTTATGGTATTGGTAAAGATAGAAGTGCTGATGAATGGAAACATTTAGCAAAATCTCTCTTACATCAAGGTTTAATGGATGAAACAACTGATGGTTATTCAGTGTTGAAACTTAATCAAAATAGTTGGGAGGTAATGGGGCGAAGAAAAAAGGTAGAAATTGCGATAGAAAAGAAACGTAAAATCGAAAAAACAACTACTTCTTTAGCCGCAGATGAACAACGATTATTTGAAGAATTACGGGCATTGAGGAAACGAATTGCTGATGAAGAAAATGTGCCTCCTTATGTAGTTTTTCAAGATACAACATTACAACAAATGGCACAGAAACGACCTCAAACTTTGGATGAATTTATGAATATTTCTGGAGTAGGTAGTCGGAAACAAGATAAGTATGGAAAAAAGTTTATTCAAGCTATTAGAAATTATTGTGCAGAGAATGGTTTATCTACTAATTCAGAACCTATTCGAGAGCTAGCAAAAGTTGTAGATAATTTTCCTTCTTTTACTCAAATAGAAACATTAGAATTGCATAAACAAGGATTAAGTATTGATGCGATTGCTAATCAAAGAGGAATTAGTTCTGGTACTGTTGCTGGTCATTTAGCCGAATTAATAGAAAAAGAGCAACCAGTAGATATTGATAAATTAGTAACACCCAAACATCAGGAAAAAATTATTGCTGCAATAGAAGAAGTAGGAGATGGAGCATTAAAACCTATTTATGAATATTTACAAGAACGTTATAATTATAATGAAATTAAATTAGTTAGAGCATATTGGCGGAGCGATCGCTTAGATTTTTAGTAATTAATAATCAGGGAGGAGTCAGGAGGGAAAACAGTTATAAAGATTTGGCAATGGTGAAGATAGACAATATTTTTAGGCGTTGGTGAATTAATGTATGATATTAATCTTAATTATTTAGGAGTCAGGAGGACCGAGTCAGGAGTCAGGAGGAAAGAAAGAAAGAAAGAAGAAGAAAGAGTAGTAGAAGGAGAAAGTTTTTTGTTAGCGCTCTTATCGGGACAAGATATCATACCTCTTTTCACCAACGCCTATTTTTATACCTATAGGACTTACGCATGAACGTTATTGGTAGTGGACTGTTTCATCTAAAATGGTGCAATAGAATAGTCAGCTAAAAGTGACTATTGGACTCACAAGCGATCGTTAAAAACAGACAACCAAAAACAGGCGATCGTTAAAAACAGACAACCAAAAACNGAAGATACTTGATGACAAATTGGTTTGGTTAATTCATTTAACCCTGCTTCCAGAAATTTATCTATCCAAGTTGATCAAGTTTTGTAATTACAATTTAATAATTCTGATACTTCTATTCTACTTTTTCCCTCATATAGGTATCTAATTGCTAGTAATCTTTTCCTTAATATCAAATCCATTTAACTGGACATAAAAAAAATCTTCAATCGCCATAACTACGTTTATCTTTGTAATTCTTTCTCCTCCTGAGGAGGTCCGACTGACTCCTGACTCCTCCTAACTTAACCATTCTATGGCTGTTTAACCGGATTTGATATAAATACTGTTTTTGATGTTTGTAGTATAGTTTTGGCCAGAAATCCCAATCCAGTTGGCGAACTGACAAGTCAGCGCAAGCTATCGCTTCACCTAAATGTCCTATTTTTCAGTAATTTATATCATGTCCGGATAATTAGTGATAAAAAAACTTTCTCCTTCTTCATTCTTTCTACCCTCCTGTCTCCTGTCTCCTGTCTCCTGACTCCTTCGTCGTTTATTTATAACTGTTCAACCGGACATGATATTAGTCATCATCAACCCTGAATTAAAATAATGTAGTTTTGATGATGATCAAATAGGTAATCTTTTGGCGGGAAGGGAGTAATATATTTTCAATGCCTGTTGGATTTGTGAAGTAGACGCTGCGACCTTCCCCAACATTAAATTCCTGAAAACTATGAAATAAATTTGCACCTCTAATTACTCCACCTTCTATCTGTTCTTTTAATTGATAGATACTGTTAATAACTGAATTTTCTTTGCCTAATGTTTGATCTGGAATGATTTGAGAATTAACAGATTTTTGAGAAAAAAATATAGCCAGAAATAGAATGGTACTAGAGGTAGTATTTATCCAGTTATCAGAAAAATTTAAGTTCATATTCGCTATCAAAAATAAGAGCAAATAATTAATCAGAAAAAGTTCCAAATGCCACAGGTGAAAATAGATAACAACTAGGATGAATTAACTGTAAACCACCTGAGTTGACAGTAGTTACAGTAGTAGTGAGTATAATAGTACCACTTTCAGTCATGACCCAACCCTGAGCTTGACGAATTTCTGGCAACTTCTCGACTTCTGAGCGATGGTAGACTACAACAGGTTGTTTATCATCTCTCATCACAGCACTTGTATATCCGGATGTTTCTGTTTCCCATTCCACCATTCCTCTTAATACTGTTAATGGTTGAGTTGGATCTGGTGGTAGACCACCTCGACCTGTGATCACAAAGGAACTACCTTCTTTTTGAGCTTGAGTTGGGGCACATATATTGTTGGCCACTAATGATTGAGGGTCTATGACTGTTGCAGATAATCTGATCATTCCTTGAGTGGGGTCTACTTGAGTATTAAGTTCAACCGTACCGTCAATGCCCAAAGTTGAGGTGGCAGTAATTTGACTACTATTATCAAGAAATAGCCCTTGTGCGTTAATAGAAATATTACCACCTCGGCCCTCTACAGCATTGGCACTAATATTACTATTGTCCGAACTAATAATAAATTGTGCATCAATATTAATATCTCCACCTGTGGCAGTCTCTGTAGCGTTGGTAGTAATTGCACTATTATTTTCTAGGTTAATATCTGAACCTTGTATAGTAATGTTGCCCTGGTCTCCAGTTGTCGTTTCTGCACTCAGAGTACCATTATTGAGTTCAATAGATGGAGCATTAATATTGAGGGAACCTGCCACCCCATTGCCAGAACTACTGACGGTAACGATCGCTTGGTCTTCCACTCTTAAATTCGGTGTATTAATATTGATAGACCCAGCATTGCCATTACCAAGGGTGCGAGCAGTAATAGTGCTGGAGTCACCAGAAATTGAATTTACTCCAGATAGAGTAATATTTTCTGTGGCACTGACCGTCAAATTTCCTGCTTTGCCGTCTCCAAAGGTACTAGCGCTGACTTCAGCTCCATCTAGAATTGTCAAGTGTTCTGTTTCTATGAATGCGTTGCCTCCATCTCCACTACCTACTCCCAGAGACAAATTTCTTAAGTCTTCTACACTAGCAAGAATACTGCTAGGAAGTTCACCATTTTCAGCACGACCAACGAGTTCAATTTCTGTTGCTCTTACTTTTAAGTCTCCACTACTACCGACACCAGATGTACCTGCTCTGACTTGAGCACCATTTCTTAAGCTCAAGCGTTCGGTGTCAATAGTTAAATTTCCGCCATTTCCTGTTGCTCCATCAAAGACTGAAGTAAACAAGCTACTAGGGAGTTGACCGCTAAGAATAGTACCACTCATATCAATTTCTGTTGCTCGTACTGTTAAATCTCCACTTTGACCTTGAGCAAATGTTCCAGTACCTATTGACCCTCCATCTTTTAACTGTAGACCTTGGGTATTAATTGCTAAATTTCCACCATTTCCTGTTGCTCCTGGTAAAACAGTTGTCAACAAACCACTAGGAACTTGGCCATTTATACTTTGAATTAGAGATGATATTTCTGGGAATAAATTTTCACTGGTAGCATTACCTGATAGCTCTACTTCCTTTGCATTTACTGCAATACTTCCTCCTTGACCGGAGCTGAAGACTGCTGCTTGAATTATTGCTCCGTCTCGTAGTATTAGACGTTGGGTATCTATTGTTAAGTTGCCACCATCCCCTGTAGATCCTAATGCAACTTGACTATTTATACCGCTGAGAAACTGACCATCTGGTGAAATACCTACTGCTTCTATTTCAGTGGCATTAATTTCTATATTTCCTCCCTTACCTTCACTGGAAGTAGATGCTAAAATTGAGCCTCCATTTGTCAACATTAGATTTTGAGTATTAATTGTTAAATTTCCTCCATCTCCATTTCTAATTATTGCTGCACTCTCATTGCTATCAGCAGTAATGAAACTGTTATTTACCTCAATATCGGTGGCATTAATTTCTATATTTCCACCTTTACCTTCCCCTTCAGTACGAGCGCTAATTGTAGCTCCACCTTCAAGAGTCAGACGGTCTGTTGTAATCAATATTTGACCACCGTCACCACTACCAATACCCGATGGATCTATAGGTGATAAATCTTCAACTGCAGCTTGAATAATGCTAGGTAAGATAAAAAGATCGTTGGCAAAACTACCTTGTAAGTTAATTTCTTTTGCTGTTACAGTTACATCTCCACTATCTCCTACACCAGATGTACCAGCTCTTACTTGTCCTCCGTTTTGTAGAGTTAGAGACTGAGTATCAATAGTAAGATTTCCACCTTTACCTGTGGCACCTAATAAAACTGAAGTAAAAAAGCTACTTGGCAGAAAACCATCTTCAGAAGTACCGCTGACTTCTATTTCCCTTGCCTTAACTGCTAGTTCTCCACTATCTCCGGCACCAAATGTACCAGTTCCTATTTGCGCTCCGTTGCGTAATACTATGCGATCGCTATTAATTGTTAATTTGCCACTATTTCCTGTAGCTTCCGGTATAACTAGAGCTAAAATTGCACTGGGAAATTGACCATTTAGAGATTCTAACAGGAGTTCTTGCTGAGGAACAGTAGTTTCAAATACAATAGTATCAGAGGCTTCTATTTCAGTGGCATTGACAGTTAAATTTCCTCCTTGTCCTGCACCAAAAACGTTAGCTCCCAGTTGTCCTCCATTGAAAAGCTTGAGATTTTGAGTATTAATTGTTATGTCTCCGCCTTTGCCTGTTGCTCCTGGTAATACATCTGTAAATATGCCACTGAGATTTTGACCATCTGCTGATATATCCATAACTTCTATTTCATTGGCGTTTATTGTCAGTTCTCCGCTTGTACCTGTGCCAAATGTAGCTGTACTTATCTGTCCTCCACTTGTGAGTATTAAACGTGGAGCATTAGTTGTAATGGTTGCCCCACTGCCAGTTGCAGCAAATCCTACATCAGCATTCACAAAGCTTTCTGTTACTTCCAATAATTCGGAAGATATCAATGAAATGCTACCTCCTGGTTCACTACCTAAAGTATTAGCGACAATAGTTGAACCTCCTGTGATGCTTACTTGTCTACCTTGAAGTTGAATATCGCCACTACCCTCTCCACTTACATCCACAACAGCACCATTCTTGATTTGTATATTCTTAAAGTTTTCTACTTCTGAATAATTAAGAATATAATTATTGGTGTTTTCTAATCTGACTAAACTGTTATCTCCAACGCTGCCTATTTCTATTCTTCCTTGTTCTGTTGTTAGTTTTCCACTGTCAATAATCACCTCCCTTCCTATTAACCCTAAAGTTTCTCCAGATGGTACTTGTAGACCAATTTCTTCTGCAGTTGATTGACTGACAATATTTCCTTGAGTTTGACTGGCTATTTGATTGAAAAATAGGGCTGAAGGTTTTATTGATAATAAGTTACTATTTTGAAAATTAGTAGCACTAAATAAACCATTTTCTCCCAATCTAATTTCGTCGGCTGTTGTCGCAATAAATGAACCGCTAATATCTAGACTAGAATTAGGTCCGAATAATATACCATTAGGATTCACTAAAAATAAATTGGCTCCTCCTAATACTCCTAATTTTCCTAATATATTGCTGGCATTATTACCTGTTATTCTTGTTAATATATTTTCAATTCCTGCTGGATTTGTGAAGTAAACACTTTGATTTTCTCCAACGTTAAATTCTTGGAAACTATGAAATAAATTTGAACCTCTAATTGCTCCACCTTCTATCTGTTCTTTTAATCTATCTATGGAATTAATAACTGAATTTTCTTTCCCTAGTGTTTGGTCGGGAATTATTTGAGTATTTCCCTGATTTTGGCAAAATAAACTAGATAAAATTAGCCATATTCCTGATGTTGAACTGAGCAAAATTGGTAGAGATTTTAATTTCATAATTATTATTAAACAGGGAATAGGGAATAGGGAATAGGGAATAGGGAATAGGGAACAGGGAACAGTGGTAAAAGCATTTCTGGCGTCTCAGGTTCATCATCAATCTCTGTCAAACGCCAACTCTTTCCTTGCTATATAGAAGTCCTAACCGTATCTCTGCAAAGGTAGGAAGGTAGGGTTTTTTGGCCAATAAGTTAGGATATTTATATTTAATTACATAATTAATAGATATCTCCCACAATCAAAAATCAAATCAATTATTATCCAGAAACTGTCAACTATTCCTCCCTATTCCCTGTTCCCTGTTCCCTGTTCCCTGTTCCCTCTAACAGATAACAACCTGGGTGAATTAATTGTAAACTACCTGTATTTACAGTGGGGGAAGTAGCTGTCAGGATAATATTACCCGATGTATTCATAACCCAACCCTGAGCTTGAAGAATTTCTGGTAATTTTTTACTCTGTTGTCTCTGGTAAACTAATACAGTTTGTTGCTTTATCTCTGATGATGTAGTTTTTTTCGCGCCAGTTTCCCAATCTACTACCCCTCTCAATACTGTTAAAGGTTGAGTAGGATTTGGTGGTAGACCCCCTCGACCTGTAATGACAAAGCTACTGCCTGCTATTCGATTTTGATTTGGCAAACACAGATTTTGTGCTACCATAGACTCCGCATCCACAACTTCAGGAGATAATGTCACCACCCCTTGAGTGGGGTCCACTTGAGTGTTGACATCAATTGTGCCATCAATTCCTAATGCTGAACTAGCAGTCAAACTGCTGCTGTTGTCAAAAAATAATCCCTCAGCTGTAATATTAATATTACCACCTTGCCCTTCAACAGCATTAGCATTAATTTGGCTACCATCTCTAGCGATAATAAATTTAGTATCAATAGTAATATTACCTCCCGTAGCATCCTCCTCAGCACGGGTAGTAATCGAACTTTTGTTTTCTAAACGGATATTTGAGGAGTTGATCGTAATATTACCTTGGTCTCCAGCATTAGTTTCTGCTGCCAGAGTACCATTGTTCAATTCAATTGATGGAGCATTAACATTCAGTGAACCTGCTACACCTTCGCCGGAACTACTAACAGTAACTATTCCGCGGTCTTCCACTCTGAGTAGGGGTGTATTGAGTGTAACTGAACCCGCATCACCTTCGTCTGTGGCACGGGAGGCGATCGCGCTTTCTGGACTACTGCCGATTTCTATTTCTCTATCAGTTATCATCATTCCCAATTCTTCTCTTTCATTAACATTGGGATCTATACCTGATATCAAGACACGATCGCTGGCACTTACTTCTATTGTACCTGCATTGCCACTGCCAAAACTAGAGGTAATAACTTGGCCGCCTGCCGTGAGATTTAAGGTGTTGATATTCAGAGAAATATTACCTCCGTCAAAATCACTGTTACTTCTTGCCGTAATTAATGCTCCATTATCAATATTCAGGATAGGAGTAGTAATTTCTATACTACCGCCCTCTCCAGTTGCACCTGACTCTGTACTAGCAGTAATAGCACTAGAATCACCAGAAATGGAACTAAACCCAGAGACAGTAATGTTATTATTGGCTCGAATAGCAATGCTTCCTGCTGTTCCATCTGCCTCAGTTACAGCGTCAACTATCCCTCCATCCCGGATGATTAAACTATCAGTTTCAATAGATATGTTGCCACCGTTACCACTACTTCTAGATCCATCTAATTCTTGCACACTAGCAGATATAGTGCTAGGAAAAATACCATCTTCAGAACGGCCAGTTACTTCTATTTCCTTAGCCTTAATATTAAGTTCTCCAGCATCACCTGCACCAATAGTAAAAACGCCTACTAATGCTCCATCCTGTATACTTAAGCTCTGAGTTTCAACGGTGAGGTCACCTCCATCCCCAGTTGATTCTGCTTGAACTGAGGCAAATAATCCGCTACTGAACTCATCCTCTACACCAATAAGTTCAATTTCTTTTGCTCGCACTATTAAGCTTCCTGTCTGACCTTCTTCAAAGGTAGATGTAGCTATTTGAGATCCATCTTTTAAGCTAAGACTTTGAGTCTCAATGGTTAAAGTTCCTCCTTTTCCTGTTGCTACTATTCCTTCTACCTCTGATGCTTGAACACCACTAGCTATCAAATTGGTCAATACAAAACCTTCTTCATCTACTCGGAAACCTCTAGCTTCAATCTCCATTACTCTAACTGTTAAGTTTCCAGCATTACCTTCACCAAAAGTTTCTGCTGCAATTAGTGAACCATCCCTCAGAATCAAACGCTGAGTTTCAATATCAATGTTACCTCCATTTGCTGTAGCTTCTTCCCTGACATCACTAAGAATATCACTACTAACTACTTCCACTACTTGCGAAGCAGTAATTTCTATATTTCCTCCTAACTGCGATCCATTTGTACTTCCTACAATCAAAGACTCTCCTGTAACAGTAATACGTCTCCCTTGAATTGAAATATCACCACCACCCTCATTTCCTTGAGTATCAATAAAAGCAGAAGCTATATTGACATCTTGAAAATTATCAACCTCTGAATAATCCAAATCATAACCTTTGTTTGTTGAATTTAACCTGACAACAGAGTTATTCCCTATACTCCCTAACTCTACCCTTCCTTGTGGGACTGTGATTATCCCCCCATCTATTTCTACATCTCCTCCTACCAAAGCTAGAGTTTGCTCCCCTGGCAATTCTAAACCCATTTCTTCCTGTGTTGATTGATTAATATGTGTCGATTGATTAATAATTGCTCCTCTAGCTTGAGTCTCCAGTTGATTTGAGAATAAGGCTGAGGGTTCTACTGATAATAAATTACTTGTATGAGGTGCTGTGGCACTGAAGAGTCCATTTTGTCCCAGTCTAATTTCGTTAGCAGTTGTGGCAATAAATGAACCCCGAATATCTAAACTGGCATTAGGCCCAAAGAAAATACCTTGGGGATTCACTAAAAATAAATTTGCCCCGCCATCTACTCCCAATTTGCCTAAAATACTACTGGGGTTGTTACCTGTAATTCTAGTCAGAATATTTTCTATGCCGTTAGGGTTGATAAAATAAACGCTTCTACCTTCTCTGATATTAAATTCTTGAAAACTATGGAATAAATTTGAGCCACGAATAGCTCCTCCTTCAATTTGGTCTTTCAGTTCATCAATGGAATTGACAACAGAACTTTCTTCACCAAGGGTTTTATCTGGAACTATCTGAGCATTTGCTTGAGTTTTCCAGTTACTGAAAAAATTCCATAAGAAAAAAGTTAGTGATACTACGAAGAGGGACGAATGGGATTTCACAACTAATTACCAATTTAATTAAGATTTATTATTTTGTAGACAAAACCTATAGTATCTAATACTATCTAAAATTTCAGTAGGTTGAGTAAAGCGCAGCACAACCCAAAAACAATATGTCCAATTTCTGATAGCTTCGTACCATTTCTGAAGAAAAATACTATCAGGACTTACCCATGAGGTAGGAAAAACTAGGATTTGAGATTGCTATCCGTTCCGGACTCCTGCGCAAACCCTCTCGGTCGCAATGACAAAAATACGTTGCAGGTGTGTAATATCATGTCCGGATAATTAACGATAGAACTCCGTTCCGCTGACGCGATCAAAAAATTTTTGTTTGTATAGCAATGAGCGCTGGTATATTTACAAATTGCAGGAGGGGCCAAATAGCTAAAAGTCTTATATGATTCCTACGGAATGCTTGCGCAAACGGCAATTTCTTCCCCCTGTTGCCTGTTGCCTGTTGCCTGTTGCCTGCGCACAGCGCTATAGTTATACTTTAGCCCATGAAGTATCTACAGGACTTACCCATGAGGTATGAAAAACTAGGATTTGAGATTGCTTCTCTATCAGTCCGGTCGCCATGACGAAAATACGTTGCAGGTGTGTAAGTCCTAATCTATCTTCTTGCTAAAACCCAACTACGAGAGCTTCTAACTTATAACTATTCAACTGGACATGATATAAGTCCTAGCTATATTTGATTACCATCTCCCTACCTGCCCATCTCCCTTATTACTCAAGAAGATGATATACAGCAAACGTTTTGAGATTTGGTATTAGATTTAGCGATCGCAACCTCAATTAATAAATAGTTGTCCTTTCAAATTTTTTTCCAGCAAGAGCGATTAAAAAAGAGGGATATATATTGTTGTAAAATATTTATCTGTTCCGGATAGATTGCATATAGTATCGTAGTTATAGATAAGTTCAATTAATTTTGGATGGCCAATATTTACCCACTTACATACAGATTGTCAGTACCTAGTTAATATTACTAAGAATATGAATTTTTTTTTAATACTCACTAGATCAGGGGTTCAACCCATTATTGGTGGGATACGATAGAGGTAAGGGTAAATTATAAGTTAAAATATAAGATATGATATGTAGTTAAATTCTATCTAAGTTAGTATACAACAGTATACCAACCTAGATTAAGTTAAAAGAGTTACTTAGGAGAAGGACAATGACATATAAACAACAAAAACCAAACCCAAAACGAGAAAGTACATCGAAAAAGCCTACTGTTGACAAGCAGCCAAAATTGGAAAAGCTAACTGACAAGGATTTAGATTCTGTAGCTGGTGGTCGTAGTCGTAGTCGTCGTGGTCGTTAATTAATGTAGTGGCTACGATACCTGTGTGTGGTAATTAAGTAATGACAGTAGTAGTGCTATTGATTACAGACATTTACTCTTAACTTTAGGTATACCACCAAGAATAAAAAATTGACATACCATCTTCTTCTACCTAAAAAAATATTATCTTTTTAAAGATAGCGATTACTAACTAGAAGATCTAGACCTAATGTAATCAGCTATCTTTTGATAATTTCATAGTTTAACAGTAACTACTACAGCTAGAGTTGAAAATTTTCCTCTAGCCTGTTTTATGTGTGGTGACTCAAATTATAGCTCTACTTTTGTCAATTTTGCTTGTCATTCTTGAAACCAACCTAATCCTGACTTACACTCTCCCAGTTTAACACTAAATTCTATCGCTGTAAAGAAGATTGATATAAACTATCAAGTTGTTCTAAAACAGATTGGGGCTTAAAAGTAAAACGGATGTAAAAAGTCTTTGATGCTTCTTCTACTCTTAATACTTTTCCATAAATATGCTCGCTCATAAACGATTTATTGCTAGGATTTAATAAATTAAGTTGGATATTACTATGAATTAATGGTAGTGAATCTTCTGAAGCATATCTGTTAATTTCTATCTCTGATCCTCTTTGAGAAAGCTTAACTAATTTTCCCTTAAACACAGTATTACTAATATGTTTGCCTTCTACAATTAAATAAAAGATAGGAATTGGTTGTTCTATCGGTAATAGAATTTCCTCTTCTTTCGGCAAAAATAGATTATATTTACCACTAATTCCTCCCACTTCATAAATATTAATTGGATTACTAATACCTTTAGGCTTAATTTCCTTCGTACTATCTATCCTTAATTGTGAGGTACCGACCGCTGCCCTAGTAGCATTAGAAATCAGAATTTGATTTCCAGTGGCATAGCTTTCTATGCGAAAAGCCAAATTAACTTCCCAACCAATAGCAGTATATTCAGTATGTTCTTCAGAGCCAATATTTCCGACTACAGCATCCCCTGTATGAATACCAATGCCCATTTCTAAAGTTGGCCACCCTAGAGCTTTGATTTTTTGATTAATAGATTTCATTTCTAACTGCATTGCCAATGCACAGGCCACAGCTCTCTGTGCATCATCTTCCCTAACTATGGGAGCGCCGAATAAAACCATTATTCCATCGCCAAGTAGCTTGTCAATACTACCACCATATTGAGTAATGATTTTTAATATATCTTTGAGATAAATATTAATAATTTCTACAACACTTTCTGGGGATAGTTGCTCAGAAAAGGCCGTAAACCCTCTTAAATCAGAAGTTAATACAGTTATACATTGCCTCTTACCTCCTATTTTTAAACCCTCTTTACTTTCCAATAAATTCTTGACTATTTCATTGGAGTGATAACGAGCAAAAGTTTTTCTAATCAGACTAGCAGTGCCAGCAACATAACCTGTAATGGCAAATGAAGAAACTACTATTGCTAATAAAGGAGGCACTACAGGAAGCCACCATCCCCAAAGAAACATAATATAAGTGCTAAGAAAAATGATTCCAGCTTCTAGGATTAGGTTCTTCAATAAAGTTAGTGACAAGAATTTTTTTGTTTGATTTCGCCACTGCCATGTAACTGTGGTTCCAACTCCAGACCAGATAAAAATCCATAACCATTCCTGGGGTTCAGACCAAGTTTTGATTAAGGAACGTTCATTTAGGGCGGCACTAATAATTTGACTAATAAAATTTGCTTGTAGTTCTACTCCTGCCATTGGTATTGGTGGAGCTAACAAATGACTACTGTAGGGTGTATAGAATAGATCGTTGAAGCTTTCTCCTACTGCTCCAATCAAAATTATGCGATCGCGTCCCCAGTCTGGAGGGACTTGTCCATCAAGTAGATCTGTCAGAGAAACAGTTTCAAAATGACCGCTCGGCCCTCTATAGTTAATTAATAATTGATACCCACGAGCATCGGTTCTGACATAACCACCTTCATTTTTTTGAAAAGGAGGGAATACCTGATTTCCTACGCGCCAGTGATCGGTCCCCTCTACTGTATCTGCTTTAATATTTTCCTTTTCTAAATAAAGTAATGCTAAATGCAGGCTAAAACTATAAATAATTTCCCCATCTTGATTATCTAAATAAAATAAGCCTCGCCGAGATCTATTATCTGCATCGATAGGCGTATCATTTGCTCCTACTTGTCCTTTTTCTTGTAAAGCAGATGGTGGTGCTACTCCTTCTCCTCTATCATCCTCTACTACTTTTTGGATGCCAATTAGATTAGGAGTGTTTTGAAATACTTTAACTAATTCTTGATAACCAGGGGGTACAGGTAAATTTCGGTAAATATCTAAACCAATAGCTCTGGGTTCCATTGCTTTGAGTTTTTTGAGCAACTTGGCAAGAGTTGAATCAGGAATTATTCCCTGACCTACTCTGCTTATATCCGCTTCATCAATACCAACAATTACGATACGTTTGTCCCTTGGAGGTAAAGGTCTATTTCTCATATAGAAGTCGTATGTACCCCACTCCCATAGCTGTAATATTCCAGTTAGGCGTAGTAATATTACCAATATAGTTACGCAGGGAGTAGTTATCCACACCCCGCGCCACTGCCAAATTAATGATGTAGCTGTTGATCCACGAGAATCATAATGAGATTTCACTAATGGTTTCTCAATATGTTTAACTTTTAGGTAATCTAACAATTTATATTATCTTTGAGCAGGTTGTATTTCCTGACCATAATCAAAGATTTTACTATCAGCATAGTCCTCTAACCCAACTGATTTTAACAGTTTTTTCCACGCATTAGGATAAGCAACACGAGATTTTTCTAAAGTTGTAATTGTTTCGCTCCAAACTGATAATTCAGCATAGAGTTTAGCTAGCTCTAGTGGTTTTTCCTGCAGTTCTTTTAATTTAGCTTCTATTTCTGGCTTGAGAGGGGTACGTCTTAGCCATCCATTAATATAATAATCTAAAGCACGCTCCTCTGGATCGCAAATTATGCCAAAGTGCCAAACATAAGTGTTATTAGTTTCTAATTCAACTGTTTTTGGCAAACTTACTTTGATAATTCCAGCGGACTGAGGCAGAGATACACCTACTTTATATATTGGTTCTCTGACTCTATTTGTCCAATCAAATAAAGCAAATTCTGCCTTTCGTTTACTACTTTGAGGAACATAAAGGTAAACAGTTGGGTTAGAACTAACTGTTGTACCAATATTATTTTCTGGTACTACAGCAGTGAGGTTGCTTAATTCTTGCTTAATTATTGGATTACAAGGACCGCGAGACCCAGCTCCTCTAGTTCTTGATGGCGCACCTCTTGAAGTTGTTGGTGGAAATGTTACTGCCTGTAATTGTGGGCTTGATTCCACCTTAGTTTTTGCAGTTTGAGGGTGATTGACTGGAGGAGCTGAAACTAAAAGACCTACTAAAGAAAGTCCTAAAAAGTTTCGTACAAACATGATCAAAAATCACCTCCGTATAAACTCAAGTTATATAGCTATTGCTATTTTTATCTACTATATGTTATTATAACATATAGTTTTTTTCATTATCGATAATTAATAGAAAAACGAACTTACAATTAAGTTTGTATAGAATGATTTAGAAAAAAGGGAACTGCTAATTATTTAGGGATAGTAATTAAGAGATTTAGACTTTTAGCATTGCTTTAGAGAGTTTTCTTCTTACTTATCAAACTATAATTTTTATTTTTTGATTTTAGCAAAAACTATCTTATTACCTTCGACTATTCACGATCATTTGTTCATATTTCATCATTTGTAAATTCTAGATTATATTCACTCTAATCGAAACATATTGTAGATTTTTTTTACCCATCTTCTCCCTGGTTTAAGGCTGTTATTACTGCGTGCTGACTAATATTTTGATAAACCTTCTTAAAATTATCCTTAATAATATCAGCAGATGTACCTAAAGGAAGAGGTCCTAAAACATCTAAAACTGTCTCATTACTTGGGGGTGGTGTAATTACTACCAGGGAAGAATCTAGCTGTTGATCGTATTTCCAAAAATCCTCAAAATTTACATATTCTTTATTTGCTGAAGTGAGAGATTTTTGGTTTTTTTCTGTTGTAATTTTTTCTTTGATTATGGAATTTTCTTCTTCACTTTGACCGCGTTTTTGCCGGAGAATTTCTAATATTTTTTCTTTGCTACGACCGCGTAATTGAAATAATAAAAATGGATCATCACTAAAGCGATCGCCTAAGATATAATAAACTGCTGCAATATGTTTACAAACTCTAGCTTTGTCAGGGCAGTCACATTTAGCATGGATATCATCTAAGGTAAATGGAAATAGTCTTAAACCATTAGTAGCAAAAACTTCTTCTATATTTTGAGGCATTTCTCCTGCTAATAATTTGGCAGTAAAAATTGCTCTTTGTGACATTGTTTCAATGACATAATTCCAGTCTTCATCACTAAAAGTATCTAACCATAATGATTGTTTATAAGGTTCTGGAGCTGTTCCTTGAACTTGGGAAATAATTTCTTTGTCTTTAAATTCTAGACTCAGAACGTTTCCTTGTCTGGCATAATTTCTTGCTCTTTCTAATCGCTTTTTAAACCGATAAGAATTTAACAAGTCTATCCATTGTTGAGTCCACCATTCTTTGTCGTTTTGTAAGTTCATTTTAGTTACCAGTCAGAAACCGGGTTTGTGTCAGATGTATGTCTCTATAGTAAAACATCTATACAAACCCGGTTTCTATACTATCAGTTACCAGTCATAAATCGGGTTTGTGGCAGATATATGTTTCTATAGTAAAGCATCTAATACAAACCCGGTTTCTTTGGATATTTAACTTTTAATTACACTTAATGTAACCTCCGAAGCTAACTTAACTCCATGTATATTTGAAATAGGAATTCCACCATTAAATCTCGTTATTTGACCTAATGGAACCCACCAGTCAACTCCTGAATTTAATTTTATTAATGTATTTCTGCGTGTATCAAAAACAAGACCATTGAAACCCATTTGCTCATTTCCACCGAAAATAGCTCCAGATGAAAATGAAATAAGACTTGCAGCTGACATAAGTTGAACTGCAAAATGTGGAATAAAGTTCTGCTCCCAAATAATATTGTTAGTTTTACCTGAAATTACCCATTCCAGTTTGAATTTATATTTCCCATGATTCTCGTAGCGCCATAATTCACCTAACCTTGAATAACGAGCATTAGATGGAGATGATCCACTTTCAAGAGCTTGCCAAATATTTGAATAATATTGTCCAAAGTTTCTATGGTAGACAATTGTTTCTCCTGCTGTTGCATAAGCATTAGGTATATCATTTGTTTTAGCTGTTTGCCAAGCAGAAAACATTCTATTGCCAATCTCAAGCAATTGCCTCGTATCATAATGAATGGTATCCAACTCAAGATTAGCTGGTAAATTAGTTGTATTAGCGTTCCCTGTATATGGAACAACAGACCCAACTTCTTCGAGAGCATTTTGAATAGCTCTCCTATTTGGATCATTACCAACCCAAGCTTCAACCATATCAAAGGTTACAAATGGGATAGTGTGAGCGTTGGGTTGTCCTGCATTATAAGCAACTGTCCTAATAGTTGAGATTAATCCATGTAAAAGATGATGCCAAATAGGTGAAAATGTAGCATTAGCATCACTTTCCCCTTGTGACCAAAAGGCCCCGACAAACTCATATCCCAATACTTCTACTGTATATCGAATTCGAGCAATCATATCTTGATACAAAGTCCCATCTGCAGTCCAATACTTATTTGACCAACCTGTCCCACCAATGGCACAAGGAACAATTAGTAGTTCATCACATTCAATCTCATCCTTAATAGCTTTTGCCAAAGGATAAGCATAACCTGTTCTAACACCATCTGCCTGTTGAAAATGAATGTTTGTTAATCCCGCATTTGTTGGAACCAGATTATCTTGATTATGACGACCTAACTGCTTAATACTTAGGTCAAGTTCCCCTGTCGCTACAGGAGCTTCACCAAATTGTCGAGCCCAAAATGTGTTAGACTGACCCGCAACAAGAATTGCTTTTCTATTTTTAATAAGGTTACCTGACATTTTCTTTCTCCTTATACCAAAATTTCAAGAACATTATTTCTTTTCTGTTAGTTTCGGAAGTAGGTAGTCCTGCATAGTAATGGTGAAGATGTATCTGTTTTGTAATTTCTTCACAGACTTCCCAAAACTCCCATACTTTCCACACTCTCTCTACCATTACTATACTTCACGTCTGGAAATAGCGATGGCTTAAAGTATTATAAAAATGTAATTTGAGCTATTTGATGAGAATTTTGATTTATTACTAGAAAATAATTGAGAAATCGCTGACTTTTAATATAGTTCGTTATTCATTATTCATTATTTCTACTCATCCTCAATTACTTTATTTCTATCAAGTATTAATAAGTTTCTCAACTGGTCTGTATCTAGTTCAGTTAACCATTGTTCCCCTGCACCTACTACTTGCTCTGCTAGTTCTTTTTTACTTTCAATTAAGTCGTGTATTTTCTCTTCCAAAGTTCCGGTACAGACAAATTTATGTACCTGAACATTCCGGGTTTGACCAATTCTAAATACCCGGTCTGTAGCCTGATTTTCTACTGCTGGATTCCACCATCTATCAAAGTGAAAAACATGATTAGCACGAGTTAAATTTAAACCAGTACCTCCCGCTTTTAAAGAAAGAATCATTACTGGTGGACCTTGAGGGTCTTGTTGGAATCTATCTACCATTTCTTCTCTTTTATTTTTGCGAGTTGCCCCATATAAAAAGGAGACTTCTCTGCCTAATTTTTCTTGCAAATAAGGTTGTAAAATTTTTCCCCATTCGGCAAATTGAGTAAAAATAATAGCCCTTTCTGTTTCTGAAATTATTTCTTCTAACATGGCAGATAAACGTTGTAGCTTTCCTGAGTTTTTCTCGCTAATTTCTATTTTTTTTCTACTGCCTTTTTTGATTTGTAGAAGTACGGGATGATTACAAAGTTGTTTGAGCTTTACCAATAGGGCTAAAACTTTTCCTTTTCGCTGAATACCATCAGCAGCTTCAATTTCTGCTAAGGAAGTTTCAACTATGTCTTGATAAAGTTTTGCTTGTTCATTTGCTAGTGGGCAAAAGATAGTATTTTCTTGTTTTTCTGGCAAGTCTTGAATAATATCTTTATCAGTTTTGAGCCGACGTAGAATGAATGGTTGAACGAGAGAACGCAAAGTTTGTAATGAATTTGTATCCCCATATTTTTCAATAGGAATAGCAAAGCGACGTTGGAAAAATTGTTTTTTTCCTAAATATCCAGGATTCAAAAAATCTAAAATTGACCATAATTCTGAAAGGCGATTTTCTACGGGAGTTCCTGTTAAACCAATTCTAAAGGATGCTTCTAATTTTCTTACAGCTTGAGATTGTTTTGCCTCTGGATTTTTGATATTTTGAGCTTCATCAACTATTACTGCCTGCCATTTTATTGTCTGTAATATTTTTTCATCTCGATACAATAAAGCGTAACTGGTTATTGCTAAATGTTTGTCTTTAATTACTTTGAGAAACTCTTTACCTTTGGCACGTTTATCACCGTGATGTACTATTACTTTTAAGGTTGGTCCGAATTTTTTTACTTCCCGTTCCCAGTTCCCTAATACTGAAGTAGGGCATACTAATAATGTGGGTGCTTCTAGTAATTCTTGTTCTTGTTGATTGAGAAGAAAGGCTATTGTTTGGATGGTCTTACCGAGACCCATATCATCTGCCAAACAAGCACCCAAACCCCAACGTTCCAAAAATGTTAACCAACTTACGCCTCGTGCTTGATAAGGTCGTAGTTCCCCACGAAAATTCTTAGGAGTTGGAATTTCCTCTAAAGAACGATTATTCGTTAAAGTGTCCAGAAGTTCTTGGAGTTGACCGCCAGCTTCAAAATTAACGACGGGTAACTTTTCCATAACTTGAGTGTCTCCGGTGGCCAATCGTAAAGCATCTTCTAAAGATAAAGCCATTTCGTCTTGACGACTAGCAAAGAAATTTTGGGCTGCCCGGATATCTTGGGGTTGCAGTTCGACCCACTCGCCGTTAATTTCTACTAAGGGACTATCTTTTGCCACTAATTGGTTAAATTCGGCTTTGGTTAATTTCTGACCTCCAATGGACAATTCCCACTGAAAATTGAGGAGACTTTTTAAGCCTAGTCTTTCAGTTTTTTTAATTTTTGGAGCTTGGGCACGAATACTTAGACCTAAGCGGGAAGCCCATCCTTCTCTATTAGCTAAACTAGGTGGTAAAATTACTCCTAAACCGCTGTCTGTAAACCGCCAACTCCCACTTTTAATAAATTCATAAGCTTGGTGCGGAGTTAATTGACAATTTTGGGGCGTTGCTTGTTGTAAGCTAGGTTCAATAGTTGGATAAATTCTTGATGCTAAACCTAAGCCACTTAGCAGTGTTTCTTGAGGAAATTTAATTGTTCTTCCTTGATAGTTGAAGTTTTCTACAGGATTTTTCCAAATTGTATTGGCATCGACTAAAAATTCTGGTTCGTCTATTGCTTGAAGGCAATATTCTAGAGTCCACTCTTTGGAATTGTTGGATGGTGAATGAAGATGAAAGCAGGTAATGAATTGATTTTCTGTAGTTTGATATTGTTGGAGTGGGGATTGCCAGTTATTAAGTATTTTGCTAATTTGCTGTGTTTCTTTAGTGGCAGGTAATTTTAAAGTTGATTTTTCTGATAAGGATTTTAACCATTGTTTAATTGCCGGATTTAATGAGGCAATTTCTGTTTGAGATATTTCGGATGATATTTGTCTAATTTGTGTGTCTATTGTTTTTTGCAAGAAATCTTGGAGTAGTTCTTGACTTGCTCTGAGGTTTGGTAATTTTGAAGTGTTATTTTTGGGGATAATTTGTAGATTTTCTAAGGAAATAGGCGACTGCCAATCTAGTTGATATGTGCGACAAGCAAGAGGCATTTTTAGGGTAAAATTTTTCAGTCGATTTTGGTCTGTAGCACTATCAAGTAAGGGTTGCCAAATCGCAAAGTTTTGTTCATTTGATTGTTGTTCAATAGTTGGTAAAAATTTACATCTTGCTAATAAGTCAAGATTCCATCTCGCAACATGAGACCAAAACCTTAAATCTGCCCCCATGAAAGACTCAGCAATGTTGCCCAGAGGAAAAGAGCGTAAAAATTCTATTGCTTGTATAGGGTCTAGGCAAATTCCTTCTATTTGCCAG
Organism: Okeania sp. SIO2C2; assembly: GCF_010692625.1. Taxonomy (NCBI): domain Bacteria; kingdom Bacillati; phylum Cyanobacteriota; class Cyanophyceae; order Oscillatoriales; family Microcoleaceae; genus Okeania; species Okeania sp. SIO2C2. Next base: position 14,240 of record NZ_JAAHGM010000011.1, on the reverse strand, counting down.
GGATAAAGATATAACTTTTCTGTGGTTTCTGAGAAATTAGTGGCAGAATGAAGTGGATATAGTTTTTGGCTAGATTCTAATGATTTTGTGGGAAGAGCTAAGGTTTGGTTTGTTGTGATTTTCGGATTTTTTAAAGAAATATTGGTCTTTTCCTGGAATAGCTTCAAAAATTCATTTGCAGTTATTGCATAAGGATTACTAATTATTTTTCCTGTTTCACCAGCATCATCTTCTGTAATTCTGCGCCAAATTTCTCCCCAAATAAAGAAATAACTATCTTGTTCAGACTGAGCAAACCAAAAACCATGTAAAATTGCCATATTAAATATCTATCAAAAAGGTTATATTTCAACAATTAATAATTAATAATTAATAATTAATAATTACTTCTCCTTTTCAAGGGGAGGATTGACTAATAATGAAAATTTTTTCTTGTTTCTCCTTTAAAGGAGAGGCTTTAAACCTTAATTATGCGGAGCTAACAGCTAGCTCGCAGTCAGCTATCAGCAATTAGTAATTATTGATTACTTCTAAGGTTTAGGAAGGAGATTTTAACAGTAATTTTTATTCTGTCTCAATTTATCAATTATTTTTACCTTCCCCAAAATTAATAGCTGAATTGCGCAGTTCCTCCGATAGGAGGCTAGCTAATAGCTGACGGCTGAATACTTACGGTTATATTTTGATTACTCATCTTTTCTAATAAAAATTCTTGAATAATCAAATTTAGAAATAAAAAACGGCATCCGAGTTAAAATAACTCGATGCAGCCTCCATCATTGACTATAGAAGGTTGTTAAGTAAAACTATTATAGCTGTTTATGTTCATCAAGATTCTACTCTCTAGTATCAATTAATAGACATCTCCTCCAAAAGAGGGAATAGGGAATAGTGAAAAGTAATTGATAATTTATGGATAAGAATTGATTTAATTTTTAATTTTTGGGGATGTCTAATAGTATTCACCTTAAAAACATAGCCATCCTAGATAGAATATGAATATTAGCTACATATCAACAGAAGTAACCCTTAGTATTTTAGATAACTAAATATTTGCTCAAAACCTATTTAGGACAGCTATATAGCAGTCGAAGCAAAGGGCGCGAACATATCAAAAGCTGAAAATTCAGACAATGGCAAATTTTTCCTTCTGTGGTAGCAAACTGAACCCCTTCCTGCTTCTTTAGCGGACATATCAAAAGCTGAAAATTCAGACAATACCAAATTTTTCTTCTGTGGTAGAAAACTAAACCCCTTCTTGCTTCTTACTTCTTCCTTAACGTAAGTTAATAATTCGATCTGAACCAAGGAATCAACTTCTCAAACTTAGTCACAGCAAGAATATTACATTTGATCTTAGACTTTTGACGTTTTATTTTAGACTTTTGACCTAATCCACCTAACAATTGCCCCAGTAACAGTGTTACGATTTCCACAGAAGCGAAAGAATATATGATTAGAGAAGGAAAAAAAACTGGATGGAAGAGATAGACAAATCCATATCCTTTGATGGACGGGATATTAGACTAAAAGTTGGTTTATTTGCGCCTCAAGCTGGTGGTGCCGTGATGATAGAGTCAGGAGACACAGCAGTGTTAGTGACGGCCACCACCTCCAAAGGTAGAGAAGGAATAGATTTCCTACCTCTTTTGGTGGACTACGAAGAAAGACTCTACGCTGGTGGTAAAATTCCTGGTGGTTTTTTGCGTCGGGAAGGTCGCCCACCAGAAAAGGTGACACTTACTGGTCGTTTGATTGATAGGCCGCTACGCCCTTTATTTCCAAGCTGGTTGCGTAATGATATTCAAATTGTGGCCACAACTTTGTCCATGGATGAAGAGGTGCCACCAGATGTGCTAGCTGTGACGGGTGCTTCTGTGGCAGTATTACTAGCTCAATTACCATTTTATGGCCCAATGGCAGCAGTGCGGGTAGGTTTGGTAGGAGACGATTTTATTATCAATCCAACTTACCGTGAAGTCAAAAATGGCGATTTAGATTTGGTTGTTGCTGGGTCTCCTCAAGGGGTGATTATGGTAGAAGCAGGAGCAAATCAATTGCCAGAACAGGATATTATTGAAGCAATTGATTTTGGTTATGAAGCAGTTTGTGACCTTATTCAAGCTCAACGAGAAATTATTGCGGAAATGGGTATTGAACTTGTTGAGTCGGAAGCTCCGGAAGTAGACCCAACTTTAGAAGACTATATCAAAGACAAAGCAACAGAGTCGATCAAACAGGTATTATCTGAATACGACCTGGATAAAAATCAGCGTGACGAAAAACTCGATGCAATTAAAGAGTCTATTGCAGAAGCGATCGCCGAACTGCCGGAAGAAGATGATCTGAGGGTCTTGGTTGAATCTGACAAGATGTTGCTAGGGAACGTTTTTAAGAGCGTCACCAAAAAACTGATGCGTAAACAAATTATTGATGAAGGCATCAGGGTTGATGGTCGCAAGTTGGATGAAGTTCGTCCTGTTTCTTGTCGGGTAGGAGTTTTACCACAGCGAGTCCACGGTAGCTCTCTATTTAATCGAGGTTTGACTCAAGTAATGTCTGCGGTAACTCTGGGAACTCCTGGTGATGCTCAAGAATTAGCAGACGACTTACACCCCCAAGACGAAAAACGTTATCTGCACCACTATAATTTCCCTCCTTTTTCTGTAGGAGAAACTAAACCATTGCGATCGCCTGGTCGTCGGGAAATAGGTCACGGTGCTTTAGCTGAACGTGCGTTGAACCCAGTTATACCAACAGCTGATATTTTTCCCTATGTTATTCGAGTGGTTTCAGAGGTGCTTTCTTCAAATGGTTCAACTTCTATGGGTTCCGTTTGTGCTTCGACCTTGGGTTTAATGGATGCTGGTGTTCCTATTACGAAACCTGTAAGTGGAGCAGCTATGGGTTTAATTAAAGAAGGTGATGAAGTTCGTATCCTGACAGATATTCAAGGTATAGAAGACTTCTTGGGTGATATGGACTTCAAAGTCGCTGGTACTGATAGTGGTATCACAGCTTTGCAGATGGATATGAAAATTACAGGTTTGCCTCTAACCGTAATTTCTGATGCAATTCATCAAGCTAAACCTGCGCGGTTACATATTCTGGAAAAGATGCTTGGTACTATCGATCAAGCTCGCCCAGATATGTCACCTTATGCACCACGACTATTAACATTTAAGATTAGTCCAGACATGATTGGTTTAGTGATTGGACCTGGTGGTAAAACTATCAAGGGTATTACCGAGGAAACGGGTGTCAAAATTGATATTGATGATGATGGCACGGTGACTATTGCAGCGACTGATGGCGAAAAGGCTAAACAAGCTTGCAATATTATCCAAGGTATGACCAAGAAACTGAATGCTGGGGATGTTTATGTTGGTCGTGTGACTCGAATTATTCCTATCGGTGCTTTTGTGGAAGTGTTTCCAGGAAAAGAAGGAATGGTTCATATATCCCAAATTGCAGATTATCGTGTTGGTAAAGTTGAAGATGAGTTAGCAATTGGAGATGAAGTAATTGTTAAGGTACGAGAAATTGATGCTAAGGGTCGGGTGAATTTAACTCGTTTGAATATTCATCCTGATGAAGCTGCTGCTGCTCGTGCTAATGCAATGATTTCTTAAATAAGCGATCAGCAATCAGCAGTCAGCAGTCAGCAGTAAATGTGTGCGTTTGCGTAGCATTCCGGAACGGAAAGGGAATTTATACCCAGAGCTGCAAAAAGCTGTTAACGTTAGCGTTTGCGCAGCATGACCATAGGAAAGCTCCTCTGTTTGCGCAGCATTCCGTAGGAAAAGAGGCAGTTCCTCTGCAAGAGGCTAACTGAATGCTAAAAGCTAATAGCTAGTTAAGGATAGTTACAAGTCAAAAGTAAAACGTCAGAAATGGGTAATAATCATTCTGTTGTTATTGTGCCGATAGAAAATTTAAGTTTTTGTTTGGAAATATCCCATTAACTGGCACACTTTTGACTTGGTAAGTAGGTTGTTCAATAATTAATAATTAATAATTAATAATTAATAATTAATAATTAATAATTACCTCTCCTTGAAAAGAAGAGGATTGACTAATAATGAATTCTTTTTTTCTTCTCTTGGTCGATTGGATATGGCAAGATTTCCTCGCCACCCCACCCTACGGGAAGCTCCGAAGATCGACCGCTTTTTTCTCCTTTAAAGGAGAGGCTTTAAACCTTAATTATTCGGTAAAATTAAATATAAAATGCTTATAAGAGGGAAAATAAAACAGGAAATTTTGATTAAAAAGTATTTCACTTTACCTGAAATATACCTCTGAAAGTTTTATATTTATTTATCACCACTGTTCTCATGTTCGGTTGAATACTTATAAATAACGATGGAGGAGTCAGGAGTCAGAAGGAAAGAAGAAGAAAGTTTTTTATTACTATTTTATCACTGATTAAACGGACATGATATTACTTAGATTTCACAGTCATTTTTAGATTAATAAATTATTAATAAATAAATATTTGTTTATTCTCTGATAAACATACCTATAAATATAAATAGCAAGAAAATTTTGTTAAAAAAGAGAATGAAGAAAAGAATAAGAACTTTTTTTATGATTATTATTATATTAATAGAATAATTTGTGGTAGTGAAAAAAAACGGCAATCTACAGCAGATTTCATCAGGCGTGAGGTACACCCTTCGCAGGCAAGATGCCCGCACTGGGAACATCTGTTAAGCTTTGCGTTAGCGTAGCAAACGCTAATATTTGTACCTCATATACTTGGAATCTGCTGTAATATTTTTTGCTCTCCTAATATTATTTTCATTTATATTATATGAGAAAAATTATAGCAATGAGCGCTGGTATATTTACAAATTGCAGGAGAGGCCAAATAGCTAAAATCTTATATTATCGGCAATTTATTCCCCCTTTTGCCTGTTGCCTGTTGCCTGCGCACAGCGCTATAATATCTGAAGAAAAAAGGTATCATGGCAAAATTTAAGAAACTATTTCACCCCAGAATTAAAAAACAACTGCCATTACGTTTGCTTCAGACCTTACCAGTAGTATGACAAATATGCGCTTTTATTAGCATACTAGGATGGTTGTCATTAGTTCATAGCCAAACAGCAGTTAATGAAATTGTTAATCAGCTCCAAAAATAAATTAGCAGTCGGGTAGAAAAACGGACAAAAACTTACACAAAGATTCCATATTTATTTATGAAAATTGATAGTTCTGCAGTAAAAACTGGCGAACTAGATTTAGAATATTTTCCCAAATTTCAACGCTATTATAAACTTGACATCAAAACTAAAGATGGTGTAATAAAAACAGTCTTATTATCAGCAGAAGTTATAGAAATTGATGGTGAAAAGTATATACTTGCTGTAACAAATGATATTACAAAAACTAGGCTAGCTCAACAAGAACTGAGAAAAGGAAGAAGATTATTGCGGTTTTGAATTGCGAAAATTAAAATCTCAAAATGAATTACCACCTGCAATGATCGTGTCTATGGCAGAAACTAAACCTGAGTTAGTCAAAAAAATGACACACCTATATTTAGACCGGGAAACTCCCCGACATCTTACAGAAATTAAACAAGCGATCGCCAAACAGAATGCTAAAGGTTTGAAACATTCTGCTCATACTCTCAAAGGTGGTAGTTCTACTTTAGGAACTTTAGGTGTAGTAAAGGTTTGCCGACAGTTGGAAACTAAGGCCAAAAATCAAGATTTTGCAGATATCGAGCATTTAGTGCAGCTATTGGAAGAGCGTTATGAAGAAGCTAGAAAGGAGTTAATTAAGTTTCTTTAGTCTAATAAGGAAGAAGGAAGAGGCAAGAGGAAGAAAAAAACTTAAATTTCCTGTAGATATTCACCCTTGGGTTTACACAAACGATAAAGTGCGGACATGATATTAGTCCTGCTCGTATAATGCTAAATAGGAATAAGCAATATCTAGTGGGGGCATCCTGTCCTAGCGATCCTGTCTGCGAGGGAACAAGATGCTCCCACCACCATGTCTGGTAACAAAAATAATTACAATGCAGGACCACCGAAAATTTTTAATCTTAGCAATAGACATCTGGTAAAAATCAAAAATAAAATCAATTCTTATCTATAAGAAAGATCAATTATTTCTCCCTGTTCTCTGTTCTCTATTCCCTGTTTTCTGGAGATATCTAATATATAGTGGTATAGTAATTTTGATAAAATTTGCCCACCTGACAAATAAAAATTTGTCAATCAATATTGAAAAGTATTATTTTCTCTAAATACTCAAAATATTATGTCTTCTAATTCCCCAAAAAAATTAATTTTAATTACAGCACTTCTATCATTAATTCCATTAAGCACTGCTCAATACTTACCTCAAGTTAGTAATAATTTTATCTCTACATTTTGGCATAAATTAACAACAGCAAATACTAGCAATAATTCACTTACTACTGCAGCTCCTTCCCCTTCAGTATCTAAACTACCAAAACCTCCACTAGCAACTTATAAAAACTTCGACATCGTAATTTATGGAGATGAACTTCAAGGAATATGTGCTGCTATTTCGGCTAAAAAAACATTAGGAAAGACAGGTAAAGTTGTACTAATACGTTCCAATTCTGAAAATGTAGCTCTAGGTGGTTTACTCACACGAAGTGGATTAGCTTATCTTGACTATGATAAAACACCAGATTGGCAATATCGACCATATTCTCAGTGCTTTCTTAACTTTTTGAAAAAAGCAAAAGTTGTCGAAGCTTGTGTTGCTCCAGACAAAGCAACAAAAGCAATGAAAGAAATGTTAGAAGCGGCGGGAATTGTAGTTATTTCTAATGCTTCTCTTACACCTTATGTCGAGAATAGAAAAATTAAATTTGTACAGATCGACGACACAAATATTAGAGTCAAAGCTGCTGCTTTTATAGACACCACTCAAGATGCAGAACTAGCAAGAAAAGCTGGTGTACCTTACTATTTAGGATTTGCATCACAAAACCCACAACTATGGGATGAAACTATCGCAACTTCTATTGTTCCCACAGTGACTGGTTTAAGTATTTACGAATTCAAAAAAATAGAATCAAAAATACTGTTTAACCGTCAAAAAATGGCAAAAATTAAGACAAAAATTCAAGCAGACCAAGCACCAATAGATGCTAAATTTACCCTAAAAAAATTTAGATTGCCAATAATTAAAACATATAAAGATGGCTATATTAACAGAAGTATTGCTTTAGCAGGGGCTTATCATATTCATAGAAAACACTCTTTTAATCTAGATTTATCATCAGTATTTTTATTTGATAAGCTGAATATTTGTCGTGTGGGTCAACGGGAATTATCTTTGAATGGATTTTTGTTTAAATATAACAGTCAAAAAGTGAGAGAAATAGAAAATAATAACTTTCAACCAACTCAAGACATGATTACAGAAATGCAGGAACTTGAAGCTTGGTTGAGAAAAATGTCAGGGAAAGATGTCAAAGTAATTTTACCTTCTGAAGTTTATATTAGACATAGTTTAAATATTACGGATGTTGTTGATCCATTGACAGGAAAAGAAATTCTTCAAGGGGGTACTTCAGCAGAAAATTCTATTGGTACTTTTTCTTATGAATTTGATTTTCGGGGTGGTGTTAAAGGTTTAGGTATTAATTATTTGCCTCTACCGAGATATAACTTTGGAATTGAAAGTGCTTTAGCTAAAAATGTGAATAATTTAGCAGTTGTCGGACGCTCATCTGGATATATAGGAATTGCTGTAGCAGTAGCAAGAATTCAAACTATGAGTATTTATCAAGGACAAGCAATAGGAGTAGCAGCAGCTATGGCAAATCAAAAAGGTATACCCTTAAATCAAATCACTTCTGCTGAAGTTCGGGAAAAATTAGAACAATTAACTGGTAAAAAGACAAAATTAAGAGGTGAAAATCGAACTGGAGGTAGAGATTATAGTCATGTAAAATAACCTAAAGGGAATAGGGAGTAGGGAGTAATATATCTTATAGAAAATTTCATCTCACTCAGGTAAAGTACTAGCGGGCAAGATGCCCGCACTACAGAGATTTCAACATTAATATTTGTACTTCATATACGACCGAATCTCCTGTAAGTTCATAGCTATAATTCTTCACTCGCATTACCGAATTCAACTTATTATTTAATATAATAAAGTCATCAATAAGCATAGCATTATTTTTGGTATTTCATATATAGTAGTCGAAGCAAAGGTTAGGACAGATAAAAAGCTTAAAACTCAAACAAAGCAAGGTTTTTCCTTCTTCTTTCTTCCTTCTTCCTTCTGCTATAAAATCTAATTAGGGCTTGCTGATTAAATCTAAAAGCATTGATATATAAAGACTTTAGCCTTTTTGGGGTCGAAAAAAGTGCATGGTTTTCAGTCTAATATAGAATCGGGTTATACAGTATATGTTTATAATTCTATCCATACTTCAATATTCAACCTCCCCACCTCCCCATCTCCCCACCTCCCCATCTCTGCCAACTAACTATATAATAAGTATTCAACCGGATTTAATATAAAAGGCTCAAAAAGTTAGTATTTTAGGCAAGAGTTGGGCAGAAAAATCAAGGGACAATTCTTACTCCTACCTCCTCTAAATTCCTATTTATTCTGTCTCCTGTCTCCTGTCTCCTGTCTCCTACCCCAGCAAAAAGACTTTCCATACGCAAACCCTAATTTTTGATAATAGCTTGCCCAAAAATATAAATTGATAGAATTGCTAATAATCCACGAAAAGCTAAACTGATAACTTTGTCTGGTAATTTAGGCAGAAATCTCGTACTAAATTGAACACCTAATAAACCACCAAATCCTAATAATGCTCCAGGTTCCCATAAAACATTACCTCTAATCCCATGACCTATACAAGCAGAAAAAGCTGTAATTACAATCACTCCTAAGCTAGTTTGAATAGCTACCTTAATACTTTCACCTAATAATAATATTTGCAAAGGTACTATAATTACACCACCTCCCACACCAAATACACCTGCTAATAATCCAGCCAAACTACCAGTAATAACTCTAGCAATAACCTTCATATATTTATCTGGAAATTGATAATTTATTTCTTTGACTATTTTCTCAAACATTAATGGTAAAGGATGGGGAGTAAATGGCAAAATAAATTCCACTACAAAATCTTGATTATTAGTATTTTCTGCTTTGACTTTAAGATTTTCCTGCTGATTATTTTGTAATTCTTCGTCTTGCTTTTTCTTCATCGTTATCCGTTTACGAAACTCCACTAAATAGATATTCAAAGCTAGAAATAATCCAAAAGCAAATAACAACCAACGAGAAGCAAATAAATTGGCAAAATATACCCCCAACTGAGCAGTAATCAAAGCCGCAAACCCTATTCCTAGCACTCGACTAATACTTAAATATCCCATTTTCCAGTTTTGAATACTACCAGAAGTAGCCGTAATTATAATTGATAAAGTGCTAGTAGCAACTGCTTGTATAGGTTCATATCCTAATGTCACTAATAAAGGTACGAGAATAGTACCACCACCAATACCTAAAAATCCAGCCAATACACCAGCAAATAATCCAGAAACAGCCAGAATAAATAATTCTATAAAAGTCATTTAATTTAAAATTTTCAATTTTTTATAGTAGGCAATCTAAGTTATCTAAATAAGTTCTTTTTAGAAAACTCCAGTCATTGTATCCTAATTCTTTCTTCTTGCTCAAAATTTATTGCCAAAATAGATATCTGAGAAATTCCATAACTATAACAGATATTCAATCCTGATGAATATTATCCCCAGATGGGCTGAGAAAAGCTTGGGAAAAAAGAGGTAAATTTCGAGAACTACGAACTAGAAATACTCAAGGAAATATAGTATTTGAACTCAAATATAAAGAAAAAAAATCGCCTTTAATTATACCAAGCGTGAAAAAATAATGTGTTTGAATAATAAGTGCGATCAAAAGATTTTGCAGGAAATGTACCTTTGACAAAGCGGTCGATCTTCGGAGCTTCCCGTAGGGTGGGATGGCGAGGGAACCTCGCTGGTCGACCATCGACCAAGACAGCGGTGCGACCCCTCGACGACGCTAGTCGCACCTGGTAGCGCACCAAGAGAAAAAGAGAATTTACGACCGTTAAAACTGGTATTGAAGCAATTCCCGTGTGACTCGGTCCGACTGAGTCACCCTCCTGGGAGGGGTTAGGGGTGGGTTGACTCCTAAGAAATAGCCTAACTATTCGTAGCAAAAATTTATTAAACTGGCATTATATCATGTTCGGTTGAATACTTATAAATGACTGTTGTGAGTCCTCAGGAGTCAGTCCTCAGGAGTCAGGAGGAAATATTGGAGAAAAAGAACAAATATTGGTATTGGGGGTATTGATAATTTAAGTATTTGTTTGGTACTGTCGATACCCGGAGTCCTTAAATTTTATTATAACTGACCCGTCCGAACATGATATTACATATCATCTTGCCATTCCTGAAAGAATAAAAAGTCCTTATATTACTGAAGAATTGTTGCGGTGGAGAAGATCACAAAGAGGAAAACCTTTTAAGTTTTTAGACTTTAAAGAAGGGGAAGGCGAAATAATTACGGGGAAAAAGACTGATAAAGATGACAACCGCATAAATGAAAAGCTAGAATCTCCAGAATTTTTAGCAGTAAGTATTCTCAGACAATTTGCCAAACATCTTCGTGATATCTGTTGATAAGTGGGTAACTTTATAGCTGCCAGGGGCGATCGCTTCTTCATTCATCAACCTCAAACAAGGAATGAGGTAAACCTGAATTACGAATAATAGATTGTAAAGTTCCCACTCTTAATTCTTTAATAATGATGATTTTCAAAGAATGGTCTAAAACTCTCGGTATACATTAATCCTTCATATAATATGCCCTAGTTCCTTTAGCATTTATTGCCTCTCCCAATCTATTTAACCCATGCACATAAGCAGCAGTTCGCATCGAAACAGACAACTCTTGAGATATTTGCCAAATTTGCTCTGTTTCTGCTAACATTTTTTCTTTCAAGCGTTGATTAATTTCATCTAAAGTCCAATACAAACCACTCCGATTTTGTACCCACTCAAAATAACTTACAGTCACACCACCAGCGTTAACCAAAATATCAGGAAATACATAAATTCCACGGTCTTCTAAAATTATATCTGCAGCAGAAGTAGTCGGACCATTTGCAGCTTCAAAGATAAATTTTGCTTTAATATCTTTGACACTTTCCTCAGTAATTTGATTCTCCAAAGCAGCAGGAATTAATATATCAACATCTAAAGCTAAAAGTTCTTTATTAGTCAAAACTTGATGCTCAACAATATTACAAACACTACCTTGACAATAAACAGCTTGAATACCCTTATTAGACTCCTTATATTTTCGAATACTAGGAATATCTAAACCCTTTGAAGAATAAATACCACCCTGAGAATCACTAACAGCAACTACTTTATAACCAGCTTGACAAAGTAACTCTGCCAAAAATGCTCCTACATTACCAAAACCTTGTACTGCAACTGTAGTTTTTTCCGGAATATATCCAAACTTGGACATGATAGTTTCAATAGTAAAAAAAGCACCCATTGATGTTGCCGTATTTCTGCCTAAACTACCACCAATAGTAACAGGTTTACCTGTAATAACTGCCGGAATTAATTGTCTGCGAATAATACTATACTCATCCATCATCCAACCCATTATCATCGGGTTAGTGTACATATCAGGTGCGGGAATATCCACATCAGGACCAATAAAATCAGCGATCGCATCAATATATCCACGACTCAAACGTTCCAATTCCATCCGAGATAACTCTTTAGGATTAACAGTAATTCCACCCTTCGCTCCACCAAAAGGTAAACTCACAACTGCACATTTAAAAGTCATCCAAAAAGCTAAAGATTTTACCTCATCAATAGAAACATTTGGATGATAACGAATACCACCTTTTGTCGGTCCTCTTGTATCATCATAACGAACTCGATAACCTTGAAAAACTCGTAATGAACCATCATCCATCCGGACAGGAATTGATACTATTAAGCTAGCTTTCGGATATTTGAGGCGCTCTTTTGTATCTTCAGAAAGAGAGACATATTTTAATGCTTTTTCTAACCTGAGACTCGCATCAGCAAATAAAGAATCTGACATAAATACCTATTTTGATGAATAAAATTATGTTGGTATTTAGATCATAAATCTCTTGATTCACTGTAATGATTAAGAAAAATAAAGAATAACGGCGTTGCTGAAGCGCGTGTATGATATTAATCTTAATTACTTAGGAGTCAACCCACCCCTGCCCCTCCCAGGAGGGGAATTCAGTCGGACTGAGTCAGGAGGGAAGAAAGAAGAAGAAATCCCGAGTATAAGGAGAAAGTTTTTTGGTCAGGTAAGCGGAACGGAGTTCTATCGCGCTCTTATCCGGACAGATATCATACCTCTTTTCACCAACGCCAAAAAATAAAATCATATCAAATCCGTTGGCTTGGGAGTAATATAGTTCTATTGTCGTCATATAGTGGTTAAGGGAGAATGCCATTTGCCCCTACAATATGGACTCTTATCTTTAAGTACTGAATAACACTGATGCTACCGGATTTAATATCAATTATGGCACAGCAATTATCAATTATTTCCCCCTACTCCCTACTCCCTACTTTTCTGAAGATTTCTATTAACTTACAGCACTTTTGAGGATAGTGAGGTATACTTAGGGTTTGCGTATGGAAAGTCTTTTTGCTGGGGTAGGAGACAGGAGACAGGAGACAGGAGACAGGAGAAATGGGAATTTAGAAGAGGTAGGAGTAAGAATTGTCTCTCAATTTTTCTGCCTGCCATAATCATCCTAAGATACTAGCTTTTTGAGCTTTTTCTGCCGAAAAGCTGGTACTTTTTTCAACTCTAAAACGCTAAAACCTTTATCTGTCAATACTTTTATAATTAATCAGCAAGCCCTACTTATAGGACTATTCTTATATTTCCTATTCCCTGTTCCCTAGAACAATAAAACTTTGTACCTCATCAACTAGAAAACTGCTGTAAGTACAAATGCTTGCTTTGATAGAAGTTACGCCGCGCTATAAAGTAGTCCCAATCCACAAATCCTGCTTTAAGATGTCTAATTCCCGATCTAGGATCGAATGCTGTCCGTCCATGCATTACCCTCACATTATGTATTAGCAAACAGTCTCCATCATTGAGACGGAAGCGGTACTGATATGCTGGATTTTTCATATAGTGATAGAAGATTGAGTAAGCTTGATAAAAACTTTCTGTCTTCTCAAATGGGATAGTTCGTTCACAATTTTTTTGGTTAAAGCAGATGCGATATATATTACCTTGTGTATCTAATTGAATAATCGGAGCAGTATAAGAAAAATAATAATTATTCTGGGGGTCAAACTTACGAAAAACAATCGGAGTTTCGCTCAAAATTTTGAAGTATTCAGGATACTTTTGACGAAAATCTTCACAAACCCGAAAACCATCAACCAGTATTGATTCGCCACCTTTAGCGTTATGTTCGACGCAATAGAAAAACAGCATCAAGAACTTGCTCAATTTATAGTTATGAGCATTGTGAGGCAATACCTCTGGACCTGTCATTAAATCGCCCAAATCTTTAGCATCTGGAGTAGGTTTAACATCACTCACTATCTCAAATGTACCATTGATTGGTCCAATAGATTTTGTGAGAAAAGATTCCATTTCTTCAATACTCATATTACTGAGTAACGTAAATCCCAAGGCACAAAGTTCGTCCATCCACAGTGATTGTGGACATGAATGAACGTCGTGTCGCTTTATAGGATGCTTATCGAACCAAAATCGATCCCATAATACAAGTTTTGGTTCGTTGCAGATTTGCTTTGGATCTGGGTCGTAGGCATATTTCATCAGCCAGGAAATAGGATATATGCTGCGATGAGAAGGCTTTTCATCCCAATCAATAATCAATTCTTCTTCATTTAATTCTACATATAATGGTTTTGGTTGTGGATTCTCAGTATAATCATAAATTCTCTGAAAAGTATCTGGATTACGAGACTGAGGATTCAAGCAATTATCACGCAACCAGATATAGTGGAAACGTTTACCTCTGACTTTAATTGGACTTTGGACAAAAAAAGTTAGCGTAATATTTACACTAACTACTGAAATTAAGATTTAAAGACCGAATTCATACTGGAATTATCTTTGTTTTTGAAATTATTTATCATCCTGAAAATCATAGG
>NZ_JAAHGM010000109.1:0-15725 GCF_010692625.1 Okeania sp. SIO2C2 | reverse complement strand
GGACTTATGACTGCCCTGACTGTGGCTTGTCAATAGATAGAGATTTAAACGCCAGTATAAATTTGAGAAATGCGGTCGGCTCGGTCGTGAATGCCTGTGGATGAGTAACCGCCGACGGTCTCAGTAGAAGCAGGAAGTAAATATCAAATTATAACGTTATGTAACGGTTTGTATCGGTTTTATAGAGCAGTTCAATGTTAGATATTTCTATTTCTGTCTGCAATAATTTGGCAGCTCCCTGAAGTATACCTTTTAATCCTTTTGATTCCTCCAAGTTAAATTTTTCCAACTTCTCCAAACTTTTGCTGACCTGTTGTGCAATAGTTAGAAAAATATCACCTACATCTACATCTCCCATTTCTAGGTTTTTGTCAGACTCAACGTAGACAACATGAAAGCCTTCTGTTTCTAACTGTTGCTTGAGTTGCCATAATTCTGTAGACTTACCACAACCAATATGTCCGGTGAATAATTGGCAAGTGGGTCGGTCTGAAGACCAGAGAGTAATAGTATTTTTTAATTTTTTAATAACTTTTCCTCCACGCACAGTCGAGAAGTCAATATAGCATCTAGTGTCAATTTCTACATTATCTATAAACAGAGGAATGCCAGGGTTTGTTGCCTGAAAAAAGGCTTTAATATCTATGGTCATAACTATTTTCTACTTATGAGAAGCTACCATGAATTTTATCCCAGGGAACAGGGAACAGGGAAATAGGCAACAGGCAACAGGCAACAGGCAACAGGCAACAGTGACAAAAGCTTTTCTGTGTCTCAGGTCAAACATAATATGGCTGAAGGAAGAAGGAGAGAAGGACAATCTTGCGTTGTCTGAGTTTTAAGCTTTTGGGCGTTGGTAATTTGAGGTATGATACCATGTCCGGATAAGAGCGCGATTTCTCCTTCTATTCCTCTTTCTTCTTCTTTCTTCCCTCCTGACTCCTGACTCCTGACTCCTGACTCCTAAGTAATTAAGATTAATATCATACACGCGCTTTACCAACGCCAGCTTTTGATATGTCCGCACCCTTTCATTCCACTGCTATACTTCTGGTCTTCTGGCAAGAATAAAATAAACAATTACAATTATCAAAGAAAACTTTATACTTACTAATAATCATGGCACCAGCAGTTTTAATAGAAAACCTTCAGAAAAGTTATGGTTCAGTTACAGCAGTTAAGGACGTTTCTTTTCAGATAGAACCTGGAGAAATATTTGGTTTACTTGGCCCTAATGGTGCAGGTAAAACAACTACACTACGCGCCCTGTGTACTCTAATTACACCAGATGCTGGACGTCTAGAAGTATCTGGTATTTCAGTAGTTGACCAACCGAGAATAGCTAGACAACGTCTTGGCTATGTTGCTCAGGAAGTGGCCCTCGACAAGGTACTTACAGGCCGAGAACTACTGGAACTGCAAGCAGCTATATATCATATTCCAGGCAAATTGGCAAAAGAAAGAATCGAAGGAGCGATCGCCCTCCTGGGAATAGAAGATTGGGCGGACAAAAAAACAGGCACTTACTCTGGCGGTATCCGCAAACGTCTAGATTTAGCAGCGGGTTTATTGCATCAACCAGATGTTTTAGTTTTGGATGAACCGACAGTGGGTTTAGATATTGATAGTCGGGTAGCAGTTTGGGATTTTTTGCGTCAGTTGCGAGACTCAGGTACAACAGTTTTGATTACCAGTCACTATCTGGAAGAAGTCGATGCTTTAGCAGATAGGGTAGCTATTATTGACCAAGGTGTGGTTATTGCGACGGGTACTCCTTCAGAACTTAAAGACCGGGTGGGAGGCGATCGTATTACTCTCCGTATTAGGGAATTTTCTTCTACTGAAGAAGCAGAAAAAGCTAAAGTATTACTAGGGAACCTGCCAATAGTTCAAGAAGTTATTGTTAATGCTGCTCAGGGCAATTCTTTAAACTTAGTTGTGACACCCCAGAGCGATGCTTTGATCGAAATTCAACAGTCATTGCAGTCAGCAGGTTTACCAATTTTTGGTATTGCTCAAGCGCGACCAAGTTTGGATGATGTTTATCTGGCAGCAACAGGAAAAACTTTGATGGATGCAGAATTAGCTGCTGTGGGTAGTCGTGACTTAAAAGCTGAGAAAAAACAAAGTATGCGTTGAACGTTTTCATAAATTGGCACTTTGTAGGTTGGGTTGACGTTAAGGAAACCCAACAACGCTTATTGTATCTGTTGAATTGTGCTGCCACTTAACCCGACCTACTGGACTGATACTCTTCTTGTATCTGTTGGGTTGCGCTACCGCTTAACCCAACCTACGGTATTATAAATAATTATCCACATATAGTCCAGTAGGGTGTGTTAGCGACAGCGTAACGCACCATCAATAGCTGGAATAGGCGGTGCGTTACATTTCATTAACGCACCCTACTTCTTTTCCTCCCTGCGCTCAAGCGACAGGGATTCCAAGCATCCCGAATTGTTTACTTGAGGAGTTTATGCATTTAATTGATTACACTATTGTCGTCATTTACCTACTGGCGATCGTCCTGTTTGGCATATTTCTCCAGCGGAAAGCATCCGCTGGCATAGACTCTTACTTTCTGGGCGATCGAAATATGCCTTGGTGGGTATTGGGGGCATCAGGGATGGCTTCTAATACAGACATTGCGGGGACAATGTTGATAACAGCCTTAGTATATGCCTTGGGAACGAAGGGATTTTTTCTGGAACTCCGGGGTAGCATTGCCTTAATTCTAGCAATGTTTATGATTTTTATGGGCAAGTGGAATCGTCGCGCCCAAGTTATGACTTTAGCGGAATGGATGCACTTGCGTTTTGGAGTCGGACGGGAAGGAAATATCGCCCGGATAGTTAGTGCGGTTGCTGCTATTATTTTGACCATTGGTAGGATTAGTTATTTTGCCATAGGTGGAGGCAAATTCTTAGGAGAATTTATTGCAGTCGATGCCCGCTTGGCTTCAATTTTAATTATCTTCTTGGCATTGATATACACTGTTCTTAGCGGTTTTTATGGGGTGGTGTTAACAGACCTGTTTCAGGGAGTATTGATTTTTGTGGCTATCATCTATATCTGCGCGATCGCTCTGCAACTTCCTCCTCTCCCGGAGACATTTGCTATTTCTATTCCGGGAACCGAGCAATTGCACGAGTGGAATTTTAGCGAGTGGAGTAGCATATTCCCCTCCATGGAAGTAGATTTGCCAGGAGACTATGGTCGTTTCAACTTGTTCGGTGCTATCCTTTGCTTCTATCTGCTGAAAGTATTGATGGAAGGGTTTGGCGGTATCGGTGGTTATATGATGCAGCGTTATTTTGCTGCCAAAAGCGACCGGGAAGTGGGGTTAATGTCCCTGTGGTGGATATTCTTGCTTTCCTTTCGCTGGCCTTTGGTAACTGCCTTTGCGATCCTGGGCATCAATTACGGCATTACTAACCAAGTAATTCCTGACCCGGAACTGGTATTGCCAACAGTTATCGCTACTTACCTACCAGTGGGAATTAAGGGATTGGTATTAGCTTGTTTTATCGCCGCCGGGATGTCTACTTTTGACTCCTTAATTAATGGTGGCGCTGCTTACTGGGTGAAGGATATTTATCAAGCTTATCTCAATCCGCAAGCTGACAACCGCAAACTGCTGGCTCAAAGTCGTTGGGCATCGGTTATCATTGTTATGGTGGGATTGCTATTTAGCTTCAGTATCTCCAATATCAATGAAATTTGGGGATGGTTGACTCTGGGATTGGGGACGGGTTTGGCGGTTCCTCTGCTGTTAAGATGGTATTGGTGGCGGTTTAATGGTTATGGATTTGCTACGGGTATCGCCGCTGGTATGGTGGCTGCAATTGTTACTAAGGCGATCGTCTTACCTTCCTTCCCGAATCTACAACTTGCCGAATTTATCCAATTTCTAATTCCTAGCAGTTGTTCTTTGGCAGGATGTATCGCTGGCACTCTGTTAACTCCGGCAACGGAACGGTCTGTTCTGGAGAATTTTTATACTGTCACCCGTCCCTTCGGTTTCTGGAAGCCGATCGCCACTAATCTGTCCCGCAATCTCACGGTCAATATCACATTAGAGAACAGGCGAGATTTGCTGGCAACTGCGATCGCGATTCCCTGGCAAATAGTTTTGTGTCTCACGGGAATTATGTTTATGATGAAACGTTGGGATAATTTCCTAATTCTATCTCTGTTGCTGGTTGTACTTTCTATCTGTTTGTACTTCGCCTGGTACAGATATCTGTATGGAAGTCAAAAGTCAAAAGTTAAAAGTTAAAAGTAAGAAAAACGAAAGAATTTAAGCCAGGAAATTATTTAAGAGTATACCAAGTAAGGTCTGTATTATTTTGATCAGCTTGAGCTACAAAAATATTGAGCGATCGCTATTAATATTAAATGCGGATTTGATATTATTTTTAGTTGCGCTTTAGGACTAAACATCTATCGACGCCTAGCATGGGAGCATCTTGCTCCCACTGCAGGGAAATGGCAACCGCTAACTTCTAAGGAAGAAATCTTCTGCTTCTATTGATGGAATATTTGTCAAAGTGGCAAATTGACCTCCACTACCGAAACCAGTTTGACTACCATTGGGGTTGTAGAACAATTGACCATTTTCACTATTATAAACAATTATTCCATCAACCGTTGCTGCTTCTTGGTCATTAGTAACAATAGCAAACTCACTGGCAATGCTGAAACCTGCTCCCGACTCACTATTGATAGCAGTAAAAGTTCTCAAGTCTAGAAGAATAATATCTTCCTGTGTTTGAGAAAAATCAGTAATTACGTCTATACCTACATCCTCACTCTGAAATTCCACATTAGTATTAAAGATAAAGCGGTCAATACTACCACCTCCTGTAAGTTGGTCGTTTCCAGCACCACCATTGAGTCTGTCGCGACCAATACCTCCTTCTAGGGTATCGTTACCATCACCTCCTAACAAGATATCGTTACCGGGGCGACCAATTAACAGGTCATTACCAGATTTGCCAAATAATTTATCTTCATCAG
Source organism: Okeania sp. SIO2C2 (assembly GCF_010692625.1). NCBI lineage: Bacteria > Bacillati > Cyanobacteriota > Cyanophyceae > Oscillatoriales > Microcoleaceae > Okeania > Okeania sp. SIO2C2. The sequence goes on along the minus strand of NZ_JAAHGM010000109.1, from coordinate 10,706 downwards.
GACCACCATTAACAGTATCATCACCCCGATCGCCATTCAGAGTATCTTGACCAACACCACCAATTAATGTATCGTCTCCACCATTACCAGTGAGGCGATCGCTACCTCTTCTACCAAAAAGTTGATCGTCACCTTCTCCACTCTGAAAATTATCATTGTTATTAGTGCCTTCTATGGTTTCATTTTCAGGAAATTGTATTCGATAAATTCGATTGTTTCCTTGGTCGGTAAACAACAAACTACCATCTGGTAATACTTGTAAACCAACGGGATTACCCCAAGTAGTTTCAGGTTCTACTGAAACATCTAAGAAACCTGTTAAAAAATCTTGATATACTCCTGTTGCATTTCCATTTTCATCAAAGGGTACAAATACTATTTTAGAACCTGTAGGTTCCTGACGACCGAAACCACCTCGAAATGCGACAAATGCTCCATTGTGATATTCTTCTGGGAAGGTTTCACCATCATAAAATTGCAGTCCTAAAGGTACTGAATGTGCTTGAAATAATACATCAGGAGTTTGAGTTTCTGTTACAAAATCTGGAGTTTGAGTTTCTGGTACGAAATTAAGATTTTCTTCTGTTATAAATGGGTATGGTAAATCTGGTGATAAATAAACATAAGGCCAACCATAAAATTCATCTTGTTCTAATCCTGTAAAATAATCAGGAACTAAGTCATCACCTAATGCATCTCGTTCATTTACAGTGGTAAAAAGTTGACCTGTTATTGGATGAAAATCTAGACCTACAGGGTTTCTTAAACCAAAAGCAAAAGTTTGTTGATTGGAACCATCTAGATTCATTACTTGTACAGATGCTCTGGGTAATTCTTCTATTTGCGCGTTAGAACCGGAACCAATAGAAACAAAAAGTTGATTGTCTGGGGAAATTGCTAAATTCCTAGTAAAATGAGCACCACCTCCTGGTAAATCGGCGATTTTTTCACCAGTACCATTAATTTCTGTATCGCCGATATTGTAAGGATATCTTACTATTGAATCTGTATTTCCCACATAGAAAAAATCTTCAGTAAAAACCATGCCAAAAGGTCGATTTAATCCATTTTCTGCATCGGCAAAAATTTGAGAAAAATCTGCTACACCATCCTCATCTGTATCGCGTAGTAAAAGTATTTGATCCTGGAAAAGTGATGTTACTAACACGTCTCCAGTGGGAGTCAATCCTAACCAACGAGGATTTTTACTTTCAGGAAAAACATTATCAGCAAAAACATTAACGGTAAATCCATCTGGAACTTGCAATACTGGATTATCTGGAATTGGAATAAAATTTGCAGGATTAAAAGTACCAGTAAAACTAGCAGGAGGTTCTGGTAACGATTCTAGAGAAATAAAGATATCCTCTAATTCCAAGGGTTCTGTTTCTATCAGTCCATTAGTTAGCATTATTTTTAGAGATGTTTTAGTTTCTTAATATTGGCAATAAATATGCTATCCTAAATTTCCAAAGCTAATGAAATATTAAGCTGCTATTTATGCCTACAAATTTACATTATCTAATTTTAGACCAAGTAGCAATTATACAAACAAATTTCACCTTTTTTATATACTTATTTTTATTTGTTTTATATTTTTCATCTTTTGGTGTATTTGATTAAGTTAGGATTAAGTTATCTATATAAACCAACGTAAGTATAAATATTTTTCAATTACTCAATTAAATAATATCTAAATATTGATAAATAGGTCTATATTTATTCGGTGAATATTTAAAATAAATGATATATTTGATCAAAAATAAGAACGAAAATTTCTCTGAAATCTCCTGCTATGAGTTATGGAAAAAGTTGATGTAATTTCTGGAAATACTTGATGATTATTTCCACTATTATAGAAAATTTATGTTGCTCAATGACACATAACACCTAATACCTATTACAATAAAAGTTGTAAAATTTCAACAGGTCAAATTTTGCCTGAATAGACGGAAAATTAAATAAGCAATCAGCAGTCAGCAGTAAATGTGTACGTTTGCGGAGCATTCCGGAACGGAAAGGGGATTTAAACCCAGAGCTATAAAAGCTGATAACTGAATGCTAAAAGCGAATAGCTAGTTAAAATTACACAACCTAACATCTGAATTAATTATGTCTGCTAAAAAACTCACAGGTAACGAAATTCGACAAACATTTCTCGACTTTTACGCACAACGGGAACACACTATTTTACCGAGTGCATCCCTAGTTCCTGAAGACCCCACGGTCTTACTAACTATTGCGGGAATGTTACCATTTAAACCGATATTTCTCGGACAACAACCCCGGAAATATCCCCGTGCTACTACTTCCCAAAAATGTATCCGCACTAACGATATCGAAAATGTTGGTCGCACTGCCAGACATCACACTTTTTTTGAGATGTTGGGTAACTTCAGTTTTGGCGACTATTTTAAACCAGAAGCGATCGCCTACGCTTGGGAACTATCCACAAAAATCTTCGGTTTGCCTCCAGACCATTTAGTTGTCAGCGTATTCCGAGAAGATGATGAAGCATTTGCTATTTGGCGCGACAAAATTGGTATTCCCGCACACCGCATTCAACGGATGGATGAGGAAGATAATTTTTGGGCATCGGGTCCGACTGGTCCGTGCGGTCCCTGTTCGGAAATTTATTACGACTTCCATCCAGAATTGGGGGATGATAACATTGACCTAGAAGACGACAGCAGGTTTATCGAATTTTATAACCTGGTATTTATGCAATACAACCGGGATGCAGAGGGAAATCTCACACCATTGCAAAACAGAAATATTGACACTGGGATGGGGTTAGAAAGAATGGCGCAAATATTACAAAAAGTGCCGAATAATTATGAAACTGACCTCATTTTTCCTATCATTAAAACTGCTGCGGATATTGCTGGTATCAACTACAAAAAAAGTGATGATAAAACCAAAGTTTCTCTGAAAGTTATTGGCGACCATGTACGAGCAGTTGCACATTTAATTGCCGATGGTGTCACTGCATCTAATGTTGGCAGGGGTTATATTTTACGACGGTTAATTCGCCGAGTTGTGCGTCACGGACGTTTGATTGGCATTTTTGGGGAATTTACATCCAAAGTTGCGGAGAAAGCGATCGCTCTTTCTGAGGATGTTTACCCAAATTTGCGGGAGCGGGAAACTGCTATTAAAGCGGAGTTGCAACGGGAAGAGTCTCGTTTCTTGGAAACATTGGAGCGGGGTGAAAAATTGTTGGCGGAAATTATGGCAAAACCGGAAACTCAGAAAACTAAACAAATTTCTGGGGAAGATGCTTTCAAGTTATACGACACTTATGGTTTTCCACTGGAGTTGACTCAGGAAATAGCAGAAGAAAATGGTTTAACTGTTGATGTCAGTATGTTTGAGAAAGAAATGAAACTGGCGCAAGAACGTTCTCAGTCAGCTCACGAAACTATTGACTTGACTGCTGAAGGTGGGGTAAAATTAGATGTTGACAAAACGGAATTTTTAGGATATACAGATTTGACTTCCTCAGCGCAAGTAATGGCGTTAATAGCTGAAGGGGAACAGGTTGAGTCTGCTGAAGCAGGTACTCAAGTGCAAGTGGTACTTGACCAAACACCTTTTTATGCTGAGTCTGGTGGTCAAATAGGCGATCGCGGTTATCTAAGTGGGGATAATGTAGTCGTGCGGATAGAAGATGTGCAGAAGCAGAATAATATTTTTGTGCATTTCGGTCGCGTGGAAAGGGGTACGTTACAGTTAGGAATGACGGTGAATGCTCAAATAGATGCTGCTTGTCGTCGCAGAGCGCAAGCAAACCATACCGCAACACATTTGTTACAAGCTGCTTTGCGGTCCCTGGTAGACCAGTCTATTTCTCAAGCGGGTTCCTTGGTATCTTTTGACCGCTTGCGATTTGATTTTAATTGTCCCCGGGGGTTGAAACCGGAGGAGGTGGAGCAAGTGGAAGCTCAGGTAAATAGTTGGATAGCTGAAGCACATCCGGCGACAGTTGCGGAAATGCCATTGGATGAGGCAAAAGCAAAGGGAGCTGTTGCTATGTTTGGTGAAAAGTATAGCGATGTGGTACGGGTGGTTGACTATCCGGGAGTGTCGATGGAATTATGTGGGGGAACTCATGTGAATAATACGGCAGAAATTGGGGTGTTTAAAATTATTTCTGAAGCTGCTATTTCTTCTGGGGTGCGTCGTATTGAAGCAGTTGCTGGTTTGGCAGTTTTAGATTATTTGAATGTCCGAGATACTGTGGTTAAGGAATTGAGCGATCGCTTTAAGGCAAAACCGGAGGAATTATCGGAGCGGGTGAGTAACTTGCAGCAGGAGTTGAAGGAGTCGCAAAAACAGTTGGAAGCGTTGAAAGGGGAGTTAGCAGTAGCGAAGTCTGACCAGTTGTTGGGGGATGCTAAGACTGTGGGTGAGTTTCAGATATTGGTAGCGGAAATGCCTGGAGTTGATGCGGAAGCGTTGAAGACCGCAGCAGAGAGGTTGCAACAAAAGTTGGGCGACAGTGCTGTGGTATTGGGTTCCGCGTTGGAGGAGAAAGTCAGTTTGGTTGCTGCTTTTAGTAAGTCTGTGAATGGTAAAGGTTTGCAAGCAGGGAAATTTATTGGCGGGATAGCGAAAATGTGTGGAGGAGGCGGCGGCGGCCGTCCGAATTTGGCGCAAGCAGGGGGTCGCGATCCGAGTAAGTTGAAGGAAGCGTTGGAGAGTGCGAGGGAGCAGTTAGTTGATGGGTTGAAGTAAATTTTTGACCACTATTTGTAGGTTGGGTTGAGGAACGAAACCCAACATAACGCAGTATATGAACGTTTTTGTTGGGTTGCGCTGTCGCTTAACCCAACCTACAAATACTAAGTTACTGAATATTATAATAGTAAATATTAAAAAAGTAATCTGTAAATTTAATAAATATGGTTAATAATAAAGATATACAAACGAAGTTTAAAGTTGTTATTCCAATAGACTGGGATAACAACAAAAAAGGGACGTTTTGGGAAAAGACAGTAGCAGACTTGTTTAGGCAGCAGAGGTTGGAAATATCTCCACGTATAAGGTTTACAGGTAGTGAAATAGATGTTTTAGCAAAAAACAAAGAAACCAATGAGAGGGCTTTTATTGAATGTAAGTTTTATGAAAAAGATACTATTAGTGCAGAAGTTATAGATAAGTTACTAGGCAAAGCTTATCGTAACAATATTAAAAAAGTATATTTAGCTTGTACTACTGAATTTGGTAAAGAAGCCAAAGGTGTAATAGAAGAAGAACAACAGAAGTATCAAAATGCAAATTATGATGGAATTAGGGCTGAATTTTGGGGACCAGAAAAGCTAGCTCAAGTATTTATGGATATTAAATCCATCAAATTACCTGATTGGAATAAATATAATATTGGTAAGGTTAATACAGCTACCCTATTAGTTACTTCTTCACAAACTTTATGGGTAGTTGAAGAAATAGGTGAAGAAGCAATTCCAATTCGTGCAATTGTTTTTCCAACCAAAGAAGATCAAGAAATCACAAATCTAGAAGAACTAAAAAGTAATTTTAAAAACAATGGTTTTTTGTCTGGTCTTCCAATAATTGATAGTAAGACAATTCAGAAAAAATCATTAAAAATACCAACTGTTGGAAGTTTTTGATTTGATAGCTGCAAAAGGTGAAACAGGAATAAAATATGCAGAAATATTAAAGTTAAAAAGTAAAATCAAACAAAACACTTTAAAAAATATTAGAGATGATTTACAAAGATTAGGATTAGTTGAATATAAAAGCCCAATATTAAAGATCAATAGTGATTTATTAGGACAAACACATTCAGATTCAGAAATAGCAAATTATTTAGCAAATATACTGAATGAACATATCGTCATCAAAGAAATATATCAAAACAATAAACCAGGAACCATGATGACTCAACATCAACTCCACAAAATTATTGCTAACCTGTACAATTTGTCCGTGGATAATAGAACGGTCAATCATTATGCTACTAGAATGATTTCTTGGTTCTATTTCGCAGGACTTCTAGAAAAAGGAGCGGGCAACAATATAAAAGTACCAAATGGTACGAGTAAACAAAAGGGAAAACGGAAAAATGAAGAACACCAACAACTATCACTATTCTAAATCTTCTGATTGTGAGAAGATTTAGAAGGATTAAGAAGAGTTAGAAAGTTGAAAAACTTTTTTATTTCTTAGTTTTGCAGCGATTCTATCAGCATTAGATGTTATATTAGCATCAATACTTGAATAAATTGCTTGTAGTGAAATCCTAAACCTCAATAAATTTTTCTTAGTTAGCTAAAGAAACTATTATCTGTTAAAATATATCTATTATTTGTATTTCCAAATTAGTTATGTCTAAAACATCTACAATTACAGAACACATTGAAATTACTCCTGGAATTTGTGGTGGAAAACCTCGGATTGCTGGACATCGAATTAGAGTAGAAGATATTGTTATTTGCCATGAAAAAATGGGTCTTTCACCAGATGAAATTGTCTCTCAATATCCAAGTATTACTTTAGCCGATGTTTATGCCGCTTTGACTTATTATCACGACCATTTAGAAGAGATTAGGCAGCAAATTTTAGAAGATGAAGAATTTGCTAGAGCAATGCAAGCTGAAACTCCTTCTTTAGTAGCAAAAAAATTAAGAGAAAGTCATGGTAAAAAAGATTAAATTTCATCTGGATGAAAATGCTCCTAATGCAATAGCTGATGGTTTAAGACGACGAAATATTGATGTAACTACTACTTCTGAGGCGAATTTAATTTCTCTTTCAGATGAGGAACAATTGATATTTGCTGCTAATCAAAATCGGGTTATTTTTACTCAGGATAGAGATTTTTTGCGACTACATTATGCTGGTTTTTCACATAGTGGAATTGCTTATTGTATCAAGGGAAGTCGTTCGGTCGGTGAAATTTTACGCGGGTTAATTCTGATTTGGGAAGTATTGGAACCTGAAGATATGATCGGAAAAGTAGAGTTTTTGTAATCTAATACTATGGTTATTTTTGAGTTAGTAAATTGGCAATTTGGGAATGGTGTCAATTGGGAGCGATCGCCAACCTTATTTACAAACTAAAATTTAATATCCCGCCAATTTTGAGCATATTCTTCCACAAATATTTTCAAGTGTTTAATATTAGTAGTAGCAACATATATTCCTCTGCCAGGAGCTTCTTGACAGAGAATATTCCATTGAGCAGAAATAATCATATCTGCATCAATATTTTTATTATCAGTTGTCGGGATATTATTTTGACGTGCCTTAGCCCAAAACTCAGCAGCTTTGTTCATAACTTCTGTTGTAAGTGGGAGAAAATCTACTACATCCTTAAGACTATCTAATATTTCTAAACCCTCACTTTTAATCCGAATTAATTCCCGTCTAACTTCATAATCAGAAATTTGAGAAGTTACTACATATCTGCTTTTAGCTAATAGTTCATATAGCCATTCATTACATTGGGAAATTTCACTATATTTCGCTTGAGAAATATTTTTAACTGGACTAGCAAGTAAACCAAGCACTCCTGAATCTAAAATTACAATCATAACTATAAATTCTCTCCATTGTACTCTCTTTTAATTTCTTCCATTCTGGCTTTTGCCCAAGCCATAGCAGGTTTATTTTTCTCTAATTGCTCTTCAGGAGTGCGCCCCCAATGTTTCAAATATGGCAATAAAATTCCCTTCTCTGAGTTATATATTTCTGTTGCCTTATTTAACAAATATTGACCTTTTTCCCATAGTTTAGAAGTAGATTTTGATTTTCTCAATTCAATTGCTTTAGCTACAGCTTTTGGAATTATCAAAAAAGACTTTTGATACTTACTAAATACATCTTCTTTTTTTTGTAGGGAAGGCAAAATTAATCTAAATCTAATTAACAAACCTTGCCATCCGTTACATTTAGAACTTGCCTCAGTAAAACTATAAGCTATTTTTCTAAAATATTGACGACTTTCTCCTGAAAATATATCCCAACAAGACTCAATACCAGCAGCTAATTTCTCTATCTTATCCACATACTTATTTATATCTTTAGGGATATCATTTTTAAATTCAATTTCTGTATTAATTGCCTCCAAATATTTTCTCGTACCTGCCATCATTTCCTGTAAAGTTGCCTCTGCACTCTGACCTTTGAGAGCAGCAACTTCTCGAAAAAACTCCTGTACTTCATCAGTTAATGAATTAGGAGAAATACAATTTTCTAAAAACGATTTTACTTTCTCAATATTGTCTTCCGTCCGTTTAAGAGCTTCTGTTTCTTGCTGTGAAAATAGTCCATTAAGCATTTTATTTTTCTCCTTCAAAGACACTAAACTATGATTATTCTATTTGATACCGCTATTGCCATAAATTACAATATTTTAAAAAATGTATTGATATCTCTGAAGAACATTATAGACGTTCCTTAATTGCAATTTGGAACGAGTAAATTACAGAATTAGCTGACCTCAGAGATGCTGAAGCTAAAATATTAAATACAGCAGTTTTATTCCTTGGTTTTGTAGCTATTATATCAGCAATAGATGTGATATTAGCATCAATACTTGAATAAGTTGTCTGATTTGATTGAGACTATCAACCTATTGACATATATAAATAAAAAGGTAGAAGCGAGCGTCAAACCGACCCCCAAAATCATCTGTACATCCGTGCCATAATCAGTGTCTAGCTCTAGGGAGCGATCGCTAATAATATGTTAAAATCAAAATAAACTTATTGAAGAATTTAAAAATAATAATTGCACTTAAATATGACTCCAAACCCAACTATAGAAGAAATAAAAGCTCTGATATTTCAATTACCTATTCAGGAACAAATAATCCTCATAGAAGACCTTGAGGAAAGACTAGAAACTCTCACCATAATGCAACTAGCAGAAACAGGTTTTTCAGAGTGGAATGAACCAGAAGAAGATATTTACGATGTCGAATCCTAAACCTCAATAAATTTGGTTAGTTCGCTTCCCTTTTAGCGATTTAACTTCGGAAGAGGGGGAAGAGGGGGAAGAGGGGGAAGAGGGGGAAGAGGGGGAAGAAATTAAAAAATATATACAACGTGTTTCATATCAGTAAGGTACGCTGTGGAGGGCAGATACCCACACTCAAAAGACTTTTATGCTATTATGAGAAATATTTACTGGGTTTTGGGCAAATTTAGGCAAGGACTAACAAATGCAACTAGAAGATTATTTTGAGTTTCTGACACCGGAGGATATTCGAGTTAAAGGAACGCGGATCGGTATTGAGAATATTCTTTAGGAATACGTTGTTAACAATAAGACAGCAGAAGAAATTGCCGAACTATTTCATACTGTTAGCTTAGAGCAAGTTTATGCCACAATTTTGTCTTATTTGCGCGATCGCGAAACCATAGGACAATATTTAGAAAATTGGTTGGACTATACGAATAAAGTTCAAGCTGAATTTGATCGCCATCCTCCACCTTTTGTGGCGAAGGTACTGAGGTGGAAATTGGAACGTCTAACTCAAGTCGAAGGTGCTTCTAAATAATGGCAATTAAATATTTGCTTGATGAAAATTTGCCTCCTCTATATCAAGAACAACTTTTGCAGTGGCAACCGGATGCTCTAATCCCTGTTACAAAAACAACTTCTAACTTCTGACTTCTAACTTCTAACTTCCCTTGCCCATTGCCTAACTTGCTTTAAGGTTGCCGTTTCCCCAATAATTAATCGTTGTTCTAACCATTGAGGAATCATTGTCATATCTAACAAAGGAAAAGCTAAACTTTGCATTATTTCATCATAATTTTGAGTTTCCCTATTCAACCGATAAAACCGCAAATTTTTTCCATCATATCGCCATATTTCCCCTACACCTAATGCTGCGTAAATAGGTAAGTTATCAATTGAACTATTAGTAATATCAATTTCAATAGCTAAATCTGGGGGTGTATCTCCTTGATTTAAGTCAATATTTTGCTTATTTCTCACCTCTGGCTCATTTTGTAAATAAAAACAGGCATCAGGTTCAATTCCTTTTTGAATATCATCCCTTTTGAGAGTAAGAGAGCCAACACTTTTAATATTTAAGTTCCATTCTTCCGCCATAATAAATATCAGACGAGCAATAAACCAATTGTTATTTTCATGCTCCATTAAAGGACTCATAATCTGTAAATATCCTCTATCATAAACTAGGCGTTTTGTAGAATTTTCATTTAATTCTTCACTCATACCAGTGAAAGTTTTCCAACTAATAGGATGCAAAATTATATAATTTTCAGCCTGTGTTTTTGTGAGTGTTTCCATTATCTTTTTTTCCTTAATAAAGAGCGATAGCTTTGCTATAGTTATTGCGAGGGGGGTAGGAAAGAATTAGGTGATTGGTTTTGTCGTTATACCCCCGTGGCAATCTCCAGCAAATAGAGATTGCTTCGGCTTATTTAATGACTTTCCCAAAAGTTTAACTTGTTTAGCACTGCCTCGCAATGACAGAGGAGTTAAATTAAGTAAACTGCATAACTGGTTACTTCTACGGATATATAATTAAGTAGGTGTGCTAATGTGGTGAATTTTATGAAAGCAATAATTAAATATTCTCTAGTGTGGGGAGCAACAATTATTAGTATCTGTGGGTTAACTGTGGGGATGGTGAAACCAGTAGTAGGGGAAATTAAACCTGTTGTGGTAGCGCAACAATCTGGGGAAGTCGAGGAGTTGAAGCG
>NZ_JAAHGM010000108.1:0-15873 GCF_010692625.1 Okeania sp. SIO2C2 | reverse complement strand
TACAAATTGTAGTAGGGGCAAAAGAGCTAGAAGTCTTATATGATTCCTACGGAATGCTTGCGCAAACGGCAATTTATTCCCCCTGTTCCCTGTTCCCTGTTGCCTGTTCCCTGCGCACAGCGCTATAGACCTCTCCAAAAATACCGATTTTGGAACAGTACTATAAAGGTTTAAGAACCTTTTCTGGAGATTTCTATTTACTAAAGCGATCAAACTTTGTACCTCACTAACTCCGAAGCTGCTGTAAACTCAAGCTTTTAGCGTGCTGAAAGCTTAGTGCTAAAATGCTGATAGCTAGTTAAAGACTATTGGCATCCTTACCAATGGGATGATAAATGGATGGAAAATCAAATGTTTAAAAGTGAAAGAATGAAGCTGAAATTCACTGGGGAAAAGATAAACGGAATTATCTAGTGGTTGATATTCAAGAACAATTATAGGAACAAGAGCGACAATAATTTTTAGGAGTGGAAAAAGTATTGATTTGCGGAAAGTTAGTAGGATGACTAGGGAAGATTTACTAGAATATGCTGAAGGAGACTATAGAAAATTTTGCTAAGTAATGAAAATTTATCTGAATAATTTTACAGTGAAGCTATTTGAGAAGTTTGCTAATTACAAATTACAAATTACCAACCTTCACTTTAAAATTAAATTAAATCAGGAGCTAGAAAACTTCTAACTCCTCAATGATCGAAATTTACAAGTAATTAGACTAATCATCCTTGGGTCCAAAAACCATCTGTACTACCATTTGTTTTCCGTCTGGTTGATGATAGCGATCGGCCCAATGTCTAATGATTTCGTCTAACTCTTCTTTAGCTTGCTCATAGCGGTCTGGAGAAATATCAAACTCCTCCAAAATACGCATTACCTTGTTGTTTTGTTCTGCCCAATCCTTCATCAGACGGAAATAACGAGCTGTCTCTTCGACCATGATATAAGTGCGTTCCTCCTCATCTTCTGGAGAATAAGAACAGCGAGTGAGGGCATAAAAAGGCATTCCCCAAGGAGAATCTATCTTAGTTACCGTACCAGAATAAATCAAGCGACGTTTAATATGTTCTGCTAAAGCTTCACTTAGAGGCATTCGGCGTTCTGGTGGTAAATCTTCCTGAGACCGCCTGTGTAAAAACTCAATTAACTCCATAAACTGAAAAGAATTAATCAATTTGGCATCAGGCATATTTGGGGGGAGTTTAGTTTCAGTATATCGCTTTTCCTCAGTAGTAAGATTTTTACCAGGAACCCTTGATTGCCCAGGATTCCAAGGATATTGTTCGAGCCACACATAGGGAAACTGAATCAAATAGCGAGGTTCTTGAGAACCCAACATTTTTAGTAGTTTACCTTTAGTGAGCGCTTCTTCTACTTCTTGCACAATTACTTTAACCCGTTTAGGTTCTATGTGATGCAGATGTCCTGTCATGCGCAGATTTTTACCTTGTTCAATATAGGTCATATAAATCGCACATTTAGCCGCAGTTGCAGCTGCATCCAAGAAAGCTCCATGACGATGCCCGCTCGTCCTCATGGCACTAAACGCTAGATATAACATAATCTGATCCATAGCACTGGGACTAAGGCTATTAATCAGATCGGTATCATTTTTCATGACAATCCCCAAAATAACAAAAACTTAAGAGGCATAGTATCATCCTCTATTAAAAATATGCTGACTATGATGATAATTCAATAATAGAAATTCAGCCAAATATAACTCTTGCACCAAGCAAGTATATTTCTTTGAGACTTTTTGCATTTGGCGTAAGAGCAGGCACGGAAATTAAGTGTGCGAATAGATTGTTATCTTAGTAGATTTTTACACCCTGTGTACTTTTGACTGACATGCATATTTATATCAATATAACATACAAAAATACTATAGATCACACTTAAATAGCAGTAGTATCAATGGTTACTAAGGTTAATAATGCATTGAGATTTGATGTTCTCTGTTAACACTTAAAGGTCTGAAGTTATATAGTTTAAATACCCCATAGCTTACTACGATATTAAACAATAAAATTCTCTCGTTAATTAACAAGAGAATTTTTGACAAATTTTCAGAGAGTTAAGATCGTAAAACCAAAGCCTTAAGTAACTTTAACAAAGATGTAATTAAGAATTAAAACTTAATACAGCAAGAGACATTTTGATAAGCTTCAGCGTCCACTACCACGATGAGGACATTTGTCATTTTCAACCTCACAATCAAAATCAGAAGTACTAATTGTGTTTACAAAAGCTCGTATATTTCCCTTTTTGGCATTATCTTGATGAGTTTTAGTTCTAGCAGATCCTCTGAAAAATATAGAAGAAAATGCCACTTCATTTTCAATTACTAAAGCTTTGCTACTAGGAGTATTACCTAGTAATAATAAAAAAGAAAGAATAATCGCTGTATAACTTTGCATAGGTCAAATCCGTGTGATAGTGTCTATTATCTGATACGAATATTAAAGATACAATCAGGATATTTAACTAATAATTTATGAATGTAATTTTCTTTTATACCGATTTTTAACACTAAAAAAAATGCCAATAATTGTGGAGAGTAAGTAATACTAAAATTTCCAAAAGGGGTTGAGTGAAAAGCTCTTAAAGTGGGTTTACGAATAGAAGGGGATGTAAAGTTAAGACCTAAATTAATTCTATAGATTATGAAAGAAAAAAACTATGTTTCAACTACCTACCCATGATTATCCGGTTTAGATAGCCCTCATTCAGTAAATAAAATTATTAACAGGTTGGTGGCCTAAAATTTTATTTGTGTTTGTCAAAAAATTTAGTTACATTGAGTATTACTTAACTACTAATTCACAAATTCCGGTAAAATGTAAAATTAGTCAAAACTCACAAAAATCAAGTTAAAATGGAAAAAGGATTCATTCTTTGGTTTACAGGCTTAAGTGGAGCTGGGAAAACAACTATCAGTAAGGTTGTGGCAGAAAAATTAACACAAAGAGGTCGTAAAGTAGAGATATTAGATGGAGATATAGTTAGAGAAAATCTATCAAAAGGGTTGACTTTTAGTAAGGAAGACCGAGATATAAATGTCCGGAGAATTGGATTTGTAGCTCATCTCCTCAGTCGTAACGGAGTAGTAGCAATTACCGCAGCAATTAGTCCCTACAGAGAAATACGCAATCAAATTAGGGAAATGGATGAAAATTTTATAGAAGTTTATATAAACGCACCTTTAGCAGTATGTGAAACACGGGATGTAAAAGGATTATATGCCAAAGCTAGGGCAGGAGAAATTAAAAATTTTACTGGTATTGACGACCCTTACGAGGCACCAGAAAATCCAGAAATTACTTGCCACACAGATAAAGAAACATTAGAAGAAAGTGTGGCTCATATAATTAATAGTTTAGAAAAATCAGGTCATTTAGCGTAATCTAAAGAATAGGGAGGGATTCAGCAATGAGGCAAAATAAATCTAGATACTGGGAAGATGACATTTTGCTAATAATATCTTTGTCCAAAAATCTAAGTTATGGAATAATAGTTTTATTATCCAGTTGCTGGGGATTGGCATATTCTGCACAAGCTCAACCCCTCTCTCAAAAATTTCAGAAAGCACCAGCAAACTCAACTTTACCAAAACTCACAGAACCTTGGCCTGAAGGTACGGAAGCAAAACCACCACTGCTTGCTCCAGCACCAGAACCAATATCTATTCCTGAACCAGAAACTCCTTTACCAGACTCAACAGCATATACACTGGGCGGTGGCGATCGCATTCAAATAGATATCTTTAACATACCAGAATATAGTGGGAAAAATGGCCAACATCAAGTGCAAATTGATGGGACTCTTAACTTGCCATTGGTAGGTAACGTATTGGTTGAGGGAAAGACTTTAGATGAAGCAAAAGAATTAATTCAAGAAAAATACGGGGAATATCTACAAATATCTATAGTTAATCTCAATCTCCTAGCAGCACGTCCATTAAAAATAGCGATCGCTGGAGAAGTCCAACATCCAGGTTCATATACTATTTCTCCCATTGTCGATGGAGGGAAAGATACTCAAAGTGGGACTCAATTACCTACAGTTACTAAAGCATTACAGGTTGCAGGTGGAGTGACAACTTCAGCAGATGTCAGGCAAATCAAAATTCGTCGCACCCAACTCAATGCTCCAGAGCAAGTCATCAGTATTAATTTATGGGAACTACTGCAAGATGGTAACTTGCGCCAAGATATTCCTCTGCGGGATGGGGATACTTTATTTGTCCCTAGTATTACTGAAGTTAATCCAGTAGAGTCTTCTCAATTAGTAAATGCTAACTTTGCTGGTACTAATACTCAACCTCTCAATATTGCAGTGGTGGGAGAGGTGGCACGGCCTGGTCCATATATATTAGAAACAGGTATTGACCAAAGTCAACTTTCAGCTACAGAAGAAAACTCAGATTCTACCGAAGCAGATAACAATATTTCATCTTCTCAAAATACTAAGTTGCATACTGTCACTAAAGCGATTAAAATGGCAGGAGGTATTACTCCATCTGCAGATATTCGGCAAATAATGGTACGCCGACTAACTCGTGCTGGTACAGAACAAGTTATAAAAGTAGACCTTTGGCAACTTCTGCAAAATGGAGATTTAAACCAAGACCTAGTTTTAGAGTCAGGAGATACAATTTATGTGCCAGTAGCAGATGAAGTTAACTTGGATGAATTAGCTGAAGTTACCGCATCAAGTTTTTCTCCTGGCAATCTAAAAATTAATCTTATTGGAGAAGTTGTTAATCCTGGGATAATTTCTATGGTTCCTAATAGTACGCTTAATCAAGCTTTATTAGCGGCAGGGGGTTTTAACCAGGGAAGAGCTGAAACTGAAGAAGTGGAGCTTATTCGTCTTAATCCAAACGGTACTGTTACTCGTCGTCAGGTACAAGTAGATTTTTCTGCGGAAGTTAATGAGGAAACTAACCCTACTTTACTTAATAATGATGTAATTTTAGTTGGTCGTTCTGGTAGGGCAGCTTTGACTGATAATGTTAGAGGTGTTTTAGCTCCTTTCAGTCCTATTAATAGAATTTTAGGGATATTTTTAGATATTTTTAATTAAGTTTGTAGGAAAAAAAAAGAAGGAAGAAGCAATAAAAAAGAAGCAATAAAAAAGAAGCAATAAAAAAGAAGGAAAAATTTTGTGTTGTCTAAGCTTTTGATATGTTCGTGCCCTTTCCTTCGACTAACATATCAGTAGCTCCATATATAGCAGGCAACAGGCAACTAGCAACAGTGGGAAAAACTTTTCCTCATATTTAACTGATTATCATTCTATTTCCTAACCAAGTCAATATTTTCTATATATATTGATAGGGATCTGTACATTAGAGCTGATTTATAAAGTGAATATAAAGAGGCTGGATTACTTGCAATACAAGGGTGTTGAGAGTTAGACCCCAATAAGACCTAAATCCCTGAGAGTTGGATTAAATAAGGGTTTTAGCTAATTTTACAAATCAGCTCTTAGCAACAAAAAAAATTGGCTTGAGATTGTTTTATTATCCCTAAGTAATGATAAAAATACATTATTTTGCTTAAGCTCTATTGATTAAATAGACATTTCTGAAAAAGAATGTAGGGATGTTCTATTAAATGGTTATACAGGGGTTTGCTCAAAGCTTTATGTAATTTTAGAAATGTCTATTAAGCTGTTGAAAATTTGTTAAACATTTAGGCAATATATCCCAATTTGGGGAAAGGCAAGAGGTAATATCATTACCGGTTGAATAGTTATAAATAAATAACGCAGGAGTCAGGAGTCAACTCACCCCTCGCCCCTCCCCCTCCCAGGAGGGAAGAAAGAAGGAAGAAGCAAGAAAAAAGAGAAATTTTTTTTATCACTAATTATCCGGACATAATATAACAAATAGTATCAACTGAAAATACGTCCTAGCTGATAATTAAAATTATTGAATAAAGATATATAGTAGTTGCAAGTCCGCAATCATATATTCTTAAATATATCTTGCTTGAATTACAGTAATAACTCTATTTTTAACTTTTAATTCTATAGATATGGAACCCGAAAAAAAATCTCTAACAGAAAATATATAGCAGTTTAAGGAAAGGATTTGGACATATTAAAAGCTTAGAGAAAACAAGATTTTTCCTTCTCTCCTAGATAACTAAAGCCTTGTTCCTTCTGCTCTAAAATTAAAATTCTTCAATGAAGATATATAGTAATTACAGGTCCGCAATCATATATCCTTAAATATATCTTGCTTCATTCACAGTAATAACTTTATTTTTAACTTTTAACTTGATAGATATGGAACCCGAACAAAATTATCAATTATCTTTATATAATAATCGCGGTCAACTCCTAAATCAGAGGAAAAATTTGACTCAGAATCAATATATCTATGAAGCTGAATTTCATCAACTAGAGGAAAAACTATCTCAAAAAGAAAATAAGATTTGGAACTTAGTATGTCATCGTTTTTTCTTGATTTTCAGTGTAGCAACTGCCACAACAACAGGAGCATATTTCTGGACTTTAAATCAGATTCCTATATATCAGGGAAAATTTCAAATATTAGTTGAACCAGTTAAAGTTACTAATTCAGTTAATTATCAATTAGGCACAGAATCACAAAAATTAACTACAAATTCTCAAGAAAGTTGGGAACAACAAGCAGCAAATATTATTTATGGCACGGGAAAAGAGAGAATCACTTCATATCCAAACCAAAATATTCAAAACAATCAAGAATCAGATAACTATAGCTTAGATTATCAATCTCAAATTCAAGTCTTAAAAAGTCCGCAGTTTATGCTGCCAATCATTGCAGATATACAAAAAGAATATCCAGAAATTAATTATAATTCTTTGTTTCAAAAACCAGAGAGGCAACTTTTTAGTCAAGAGAAACTAAAAATTCAAAGATTAGACAATACAAAAATTATAGAAGTTAGCTATCGAGATTCGGACTCAAAAAAAATTAAATTTGTCTTAGAGAAATTAGCAGCAGCTTACACTGAATATGGTCAAAATGACCAGAAAACTAATACTGATGAAGGATTGGATTTTATTGAGGAACAAATTTCAAAAAATCAACAAAAAATCAAAGAATTACGGAAGGAATCACAGCAACTACAACAAAAATATCTGTTTATTAACCCAGAACTCAAAAGTCAAGAAATAGCAGCAGAAAGTAATCAAATTCAATCACAAAAACTAGAGAATAAAATATTACTAGACCAACAGCGATCGCTCTATGCCATGTTAAAGAGTCAGTTGGGAATTAATCCAGAAGAAGCTTTGATGGCTTCAGCTTTAAGTCAAGCAGCAAGGTATCAATCATTACTAAATCAATTACAGGAAGTAGAAACAACAATTGCTCTAGAATCAGCTCGGTTTAAAGAAAAAGCACCTCAAATGCAAGCTTTATATCAACAAAGAGAAAAATTACTGCCTTTGTTAAATCAAGAAGCAGAAAAAGTTATTGGCAGAGATATAGAAGAAGTAAGTAAAAAAGCTTTGGCTTTTCAAGACTCAATTCGCTTAGAGTTAATTCATAAAATGATCTTGGCTGCTAATCAAATTGAAGTTCTGGAAGTCCGGAGTAAAGTATTAGATGAAGCGGAGGCAAAATTAAATGAATATATTGCAAAAATGCCAGAAGTAGTAGGAAGTTATCAAGAAATTCAGCAAGAATTGAAAAATTCAAATAATATACTCAAAGATTTGTTAGAAAAACAACAGCAATTACAGATAGAAGTAGTATTTGAAAAAGTACAACCTTGGGAATTAATTGCACCACCAGAATTGCTAAAAACTCAAAATGGTGAGTTAGTAACAGTCTCTCCAAATATGATATTAAATCTTGCCCTGGGAGGAGTAACAGGATTGGTATTAGGAATATTATTAGCTAAATTGGGAGAAGGATTTCAACAAGATGTTTTTCAAACACCAAAAGAAGTCAAAAAATCCATTGGGTTGCCATTGTTAGGCATAATTCCTATACATGAACAAAGAAATTGGATGAATGATGAATTAAAAGAAAATAACAGTTCATCTTTAGTATTATATCCTTCAGCTTTTCAAGAAGCTTTCCGCACTTTAAATGCTAATATTCGCCTTCTAAATATAGAAAATCCCATCCATTCTTTTGTAATTAGTTCCGCAACGCCAGGGGATGGTAAATCTACAGTAGCAGGTCATTTGGCCAGGGCGGTTGCAGCTATGGGCCAACGGGTATTATTAATAGATGCCGATCTACGTTGTCCACAGATTCATAATATGATGGGACTTTCTAATCAACAGGGTTTGAGTAGCATAATTGCCGATGGTGTACCAATAGAAACTGCAATTCAGCGATCGCCCGTGGATGAAAATCTATTTGTTTTAACATCTGGCCCTGTTCCGCCAGACCCAACGAAAATTTTGTCCTCACCACAGATGCACCAATTAATTCAAGATGCAGCTACAACTTTTGATTTAGTTATTTGCGATACAGCGCCATTATTGGGTCGAGCAGATGCTAGTTTATTATCAGCTTGTACTAATGGATTAATGTTAGTAGTGGGATTAGGTAAGACAGAGCGAGAAGCTTTAAGTTTAGCTCTAGATGATTTGAGTATGGCAGGTGTACCTATGTTGGGAATAGTTGGTAATGGCGATCAAGCTGATTCTTATTATCAGCGGTATTATGATTATGATTATATTCAGTCACGTTAAGAAGAAATGAAGTAGTTTTACTAACTATCTCAAAAATACTAATATCATGTCCGGATAATTAGTGATAAAAAAACTTTCTCCTTTTCCTCCTCTTTATTCTTTCTTTCTTCTTCTTTGTTGCTTCTTTCTTACCGAATAATTAAGGTTTAAAGTCTCTCCTTTAAAGGAGAAAAAAGCGGTTGAGGGATGGCGAGGTCCCCTCGCCATATCCAATCAACCAAGACAGCGGTCGTTAGCGCAGCTTCCCTAAGGGTGGGATGGCGATCTTCGGAGCGGGTCTGTAAGAACGGGTTTCCTCGCCATATCCAATCGACCAAGAGAAGAAACAATTTTCCCTTTTGCGTCAATCCTCTTCTTTTCAAGGAGATGTATTTGTTAATTATTAATTATTAATTATTAATTGTTGAACTCCTGACTCCTGACTCTTCTGTCATTTATTTATAACTGTTCAACCGGACATGATATAAGACTTACTTTTTTAATGGTTTATTTCTAGAGAAAATTACAGCAGATTGCACTTGAGTCAGGTGCACCCATCGCGGGAAAGATGCCCGCACTTGCATTCATTCAATTGTTAATCTCTGTACTTCTTATGCGAGGAATCTGCTGTATCTTGATATTCTGTAGAAGATACGGAATAGATTCGAAAGATAGAGAAGGTGAAAAATTTTCCAAATATTTTGGAACTTCTGCTGAAATATACGATTTTATTGTTAGTTGTTTAAGCAGATATTACTAAGAAAATCAAGCTAATTATTGAGGTATAGAAAAGTTAGTAATTAACCTAGATAATGGTATTGCATAGTTTAATAGTAGAACTCAATTTATCAAACAAATTGTTCAGTTTAGTATGAAAAAAAATCAAAGATTCACTTAATCTATTACCCTCCTTACCATGGTAAATATAATCCAATTGTAGATGCTGGACAGTCTTATATCGCAGTCGAAGGAAAGCTTAGAACATATCAAAAGCTTAAAACTCAGAGCTGATTTATAAAGTAAATATTAAGAGGCTGAATTCCTTGCAATACAAAGGTTTTTGGAGTTATAGTCCAATAATACCTAAATCCCTGAGAGTTAGATGACATAAGGGTTTTAGCTAAGTTTACAAATCAGCTCTCAGACAACGCAAGAAAGAATTATGAAGTATTAAAAGTGAGATTTACCTGTTCCAAAAAGATTCATCCCTTGATTCAGCAACGCCCACAGTTTTTTCCACTCCCCTACTCCCCTACTCCCCTACCCCCCTACTCCCAAGTGGACTTAAACTACAAAAATATATTTTGTAAATGACTACGCGGGTTGAAAGTGCGATTAGCTTTAATTTTTTCGTAGCACTCTTTTTCTATAGCACTAATATCTTTGGGGACAGTAATAGTAACCCGTACTAACTGGTCAGTACGTCCCCCTGACTTAGCTTTTGGCCATCCCTTACCTCGTAACCGTAAAGACTGACCGGAACGAATACCCGCAGGAATATTAACATTAACCATACCATCAGGAGTTGGTACTTCAATAGATGTACCCAATACAGCTTCATCAGGAGTTATTGGTACTTCACAAAGTAAGTTCTCTCCATCAAACTGGAAAAAAGAATGAGACTGAATTTCTACCTTTAAATACAAATCTCCTCTTTTCTTAGTGTATGGATCTAATTGACCTCTACCTTTAACTCGAATTTTACTTCCTGGTTTAACCCCTGGAGGAATAGAAACTTCTCCACTACCCACACGTTTCTGTGTTCCTCGGAAAGCTTCTGAAAAAGTAAGAGTAATCTCAGCTTCTAAATTCAGAGAAGCTCCTGACTGACGATTTTCAAAATTAGAAAAACCATCAAATCCATTATTAAATCCCCCTGGCCAACCTGTATTAGTCTTGTAGGTATAAGTTTGTCGTCCACCAACATTACCACTACCTGGAGTTCCACCACGCCCTAATAAGGTATTGATAAAATCCTCAAAACTGGCATACTGACTAAAATCGAAACCTCCAAAATCTACGGTAGTACCACCAGTACCTCCAGGCCATCCGCCACTTGTGGAACCTACTTGATTCCAGTATTGACCAAATTGGTCATACTTTTTACGTTTTTCTGGATCTGATAAAACTTCATAAGCTTCATTAACTTCTTTAAAACGAGCTTCTGCTTTCTTGTCACCAGGGTTCATATCTGGGTGATACTTCCTTGCTAATTTACGATAAGCTTTTTTTATTTCTTCGGCAGTAGCGCTTTTAGTTAAACCTAAGATTGAATAATAGTCTTTAAAATCAGTTGTAGCCATTTATCTATCTCCTTATTTTAATATTTTTCAGATTAATGTGAATGTAATATTATGATTGCCTAATGATTAATTATAAGAAAACCATTAATGATAAATGTCAAGTCTTAAAAGTCAAAAGTAATATATATTTTATATATACATCAGATTTCATCAGGTGTGAGGTACATCCATAGCGGGCAAGATGCCCACACTGTAGAAATTCCCTGGTTAACATCTGTATTTCAGGTACTTGGAATCTGCTGTATATCTGGTTTCAAGTGTTTTTTTGATTTTTAAGTCCAATATTCATAAATTCAGATAAGGTCGTTATGTTTTCTCCAGTAGAAGTTAGTTTCAACCCATCTCCTAGTTGGCAACATTTTTTATAAAAAAACTACTGCCAGATATTAGTAACTAATCAATCGGGCTGAATTTTAATGTTTGACTTTACTTCTTTCAAGTTATCAAGGTTTAATATTTATTTAAGTTCGGTTTTTCCTGAAAGAGTAATAGCAATTGCCGTACTCTATATTTCTCTATATTTATTTATACTTTATCTATAGGCACTCAGCTATCATCTATCAGCTTGAGTTCAAACTATTACCTGCAAAGTATTGAATTTTTATGGCTGTACTAAAAAATTTTAGTTCTATAACTCCACATTAAAAGTTAATTATGAATTATGAAAAATGCAATAATTAAAGATATTTTTTAGTTGTAATATTGGGATGAATTTAATGAATATTGTATGTAGAGAAAATCTTATTTTAGTAATTAATAACTAACAATTCCTTTTCCTTAAAATCAAAAGATTGACTAAAAGATTTTTTGTCTTTTTTTGATGCACAGAAGCTTTAAATCTTAATTATTCAGTAAAGTGTAAAAAAACCTCTTCTATCCTGTTTTCTGCTTTGCGATAACAATAATTTTCAACGTCCACATATTATTTAGGGCTTGCTGATTAAATATCAAAGCATTGACTGATATTGATTTTAGCCTTTTTAGGGTCGAATTGCAGTGCGCCTGTTTCAGTCTAAAATGCTCAAAAAGTTAGTATTTTAGGCAAGAGTTGAGCAGAAAAATCACTCTGACAATTCTTACTCCTACCTCCTCGCTCATTCCCATTTCTCCTGTCTCCTGTCTCCTGTCTCCTACCCCCACTAAAAGACTTTTGAGCGCAAACCTTATTTAGTAATTCGTTTGAGTATATCTAATCCTTCTTCACAACTTGGAGGAGCATCTGTTAACTGCCGATACATTTTCATTATTACTTCTTCAGGAACTTGACGCTGTCGTTGTTGATTTCTTGTTAAGCATAATTCTAATGATTTGTCAAGCCATAAACCAGTTAGATGGGTAAATCCACTTTCCTTTGCCAAGTCAATTACTTGTCGTCGTTGCCGACGTTGGGCATTCGTAGCGTCATATATGGCCAGAGATGTCTGGCGTACAGCTTGGTAAAATTTTTGCTGTACTTGCTGCCATACTTGAAGCCAAGGCCCCTGAATTGCTTCATCACCAAATAACTGAGCACGGATAGCATCAGTAGAAATTAATTGACACTGAGGATATCTAGTAACTATTTTCCTTGCTAGAGTGGATTTGCCACTAGCTGGAAGTCCAATAAGAATAATTAGTTTGCTCATAAACTAGCAATTAGCATTTAGTGGTTAGCGGTATTTACTACCAACTAACCACTAAAACTCAAACACTGACTAGATCACTGTGCCATCTGGGATAACGGCATTCTTCAAGACAACAACAATACCGCTACGAATGATAAATCCTTCGTCCTCACGTTGAGCTTCCTCTACATGGTCTTTATTAATTATCTGGACATTGCGACCAATACGGGCATTCTTATCAACGATCGCCCCACGAATAGTCGTTTCAGCACCGATACCCAATGGGACAACACCCTTTTGTAGGCCAGATTTACGTTCTGCAAAAGGTTCGTAGTAATCTGCACCCATCAGAAGAGAGTCCTCAATTACACAACCAGCTTCAACTCGCGATCGCAATCCTAAAACACAATGGTCAATTCGGCATTGTTTGAGAATACAACCCTCTCCGACAATTGACTCTGTAATCTGGCAGTCTAAAAGTTTACTTGGTGGTAAGTAGCGAGAGCGAGTATAGATAGGAGCTTTTTCATCATAGAAGCTAAAGGGTGGTTGAGGTTGTTGGGTCAAAGCCAAATTAGCTTCATAGAATGACTTAATAGTCCCGATATCTTCCCAATAACCTTCAAATGGGTAAGCTTGAACATTATAATCTTTAGCCGAATTAGGTAGAATTTGCTTACCAAAATCTGGAGCTTCGGATTCTTCCAATAGTTTGACCATGACATCTTTATTAAAGACATAAATCCCCATAGAAGCAATGTAGGGTTGTTCTTTAGCGACTTCTGGACTAACTCCTAAAACAGTGGTATCCACTGCCATAATTTTTAGATCGTCCCCTTTAGGTTTTTCGCTAAACTCAATGATCCGACCAGAGTCATTGATTTTCATTAAACCAAAATCAGATGCCCGTGCTTCATCAATGGGCAAGACAGACAGAGTAATATCTGCCTTTGTGTCAATATGACGTTGGACAAACTCCCGATAGTCCATGCGGTAGAGATGGTCTCCGGAGAGAATTAGGTAATAATCAACATCCCACTCTTTGAATAACCAGATATATTTACGGACAGCATCTGCTGTTCCTTGGAACCACTCTGGATTATCTTTAGTTTGTTGAGCTGCGAGAACTTCTACAAAACCTTCACTGAAACCAGGGAAATTGTAGGCACGAGTAATATGACGGTTGAGAGAAGCTGAGTTGAATTGGGTCATAACATATATTTTCTGCATATCTGAGTTGATGCAGTTACTGATGGGAATATCTATCAACCGATATTTCCCAGCTAGGGGGACTGCAGGTTTGGCCCGCAGTTTTGTTAATGGATAGAGACGGGTACCTGCACCACCGCCTAGAATTATACTTAGTACGTTTTTCACGGTTGAACCTCACTGCCAACAATATTGTCATTCTCAGTGTCCAATGGTTAGGGATCGTTGGCAAGGGGGTAGATATAGGAGAAGTCAGAAGTCTTTATGAAGTCAGAAGTTAGAAGTCAGAAGTTAGAAGTTAGAAGTAATCCCTGACTGACTTTGAGCGTTTATAAATGTTCTAAGCTATTTTCGTAGTGTTATATGTAGATATGGTTAGGTTAAATTTTGGTTATGGGTGGGCGATCGCTAATTATCTTTTCTCTTGTAGGTTTAATCAGGTAAAAGGAAGAAAACAACAAATATTTGGTAGTATACTCAAGGGTTATTACTGAGAAGGATCTAAGTTTATATTTCTTCAAGTCATCAAATGAGGCCCCGAATCTGAAAATTGTTTGGGCAGATCAAGGTTATAGAATAAAACTAGAGAAGCCAGTGGCAATGAGCAAGTGGATGGAAATTAACTATTCAGAACTGAAAAAGGATTTAAAGTTTTGCCCAGACGTTGGGTGGTATAAAGGACTTTTGCTTGGTTAGGCTGTCATCCTAGACTTTCTCAAGATTATGAAGAATATCCTCACTAGCGAAACAGTGTAGTTGAAATTTTATAGTAGGTAAGTAAAGTATAAAATCAACTGTTTTTAGAAATATTTTAGAAGGTGAAAAACTGGAAGCGAGCAAACTAGATATTTTAGCGATCGCCTATAGTAATCCTAAATTAGGTTGTAATATTTGATTGATTGTGGCGGTTTTGTTTCCAAACCCAATCTTTAATCTTAGGTGTGAATATCAAACCTCTACAATTTTTTCTCACAAATAATTTGGGATTAGTAGTCCAAAAACATTTACTATGTCAATACAAAAACTGATAGCTGATAACTTATAGTTACTATCATCAATGAATGTTAAGTAACCCTGAATCCTTACGTTAACTATTATTTGATCGAGGAGTAGATTTTGAACTATAAACCAGATCCAATAGATACTTCCAAGGTAAATCTGACAACAGAACATTTAAAAATTACTGAATTACTGGCTAAAAATACCCATGACATTTGGGCAAAACAGCGAATTTCTGAAGGTTGGAAATATGGAAAAAATCGAGATGATGCCCAAAAATTACATCCTGGTTTAGTGCCTTATGAAGAATTGCCAGAGTCAGAAAAAGAATATGACCGCGTTGTTTCTATGGGAGTAATTAAAACTCTTTTAGCTATAGGTTATCGAATAGAAGGAAGCGAAACTACTACTGAAAAAACTGCTACAGTTGATGATAATAATTTATCGTTAATTTTAGAAAGTTTAAAAAAATCATCCCAACTAAATTTAAAAAGTTTACAAACAATTCGTCGAGAAACTATTAATCTGCATTTGCGTTACCCTGAAATTTTTCGGATCTTGGGTGAATATATCCTGAAACTTGGGGAACCACTAATGGCTTATGATATTTTATTGGAGGGATTAAAAGAATGGCCGAATAATATCCGTTTACAACAACTTTTAGCTTTGAGTTTAGCTCGAAGTGGAGCAACTCAACGGGCTAATAATTTATTATTAGAGTTAGTCAATTCAGGTAAAAATGATCCGGAAACCATTAGTTTATTAGCCCGCACTCACAAAGATTTGTGGCAGCAAGCAAGCTCTCCAGAGGAAAGTACCCAACAAATAGCATTGGCAGCTCAACGATATCAACAAGCTTATCAGATGAGTGGGGATTATTATCCGGGGATAAATGCTGCAACAATGACAATGTTGATGGGAGATGACGAACAAGCACGGGCGATCGCTACTGAAGTACGGGAAAAATGTTTGGCTGAACTCCCACCACTTTCTCAAAGGAGTGAGAATAACTACTGGTTGCTGGCAACTTTGGGAGAAGTAGCTTTGATTTTAGGTGAAAACTTAGAGGCAGA
>NZ_JAAHGM010000107.1:0-16171 GCF_010692625.1 Okeania sp. SIO2C2 | reverse complement strand
AACCAGCACTGGAGACGGAGGCAATATCACCATCAACACCAACGAACTTAATATTACAGGAAAACTCGGAATATTCGCTGAAACCGAAGCATCAGCAAACGCTGGCACCCTCACCCTCAGTCCCTACGAAGACAACCCAGACCTCAACATCAATTTCAGCAACGACGGTTTCATATCCGCCTCCACCAGCTCCACAGGCAACGGAGGCAACATTAATATCAGTGCCCCAGAAACCATAGATATCGCCGGAGAAGGATTCATCGCTGTAGAAACCTCAGACAAAGGAAACGCTGGCAGCATCAACATTGAGACCCAAAACCTTACCCTCTCAGATGGAGTAGTTATATCAGCTTCTACCACAGACAAAGGAAACGCTGGAGCTATCAATATCAACACCGAAGACTTCACCCTGGAAACAGGAACAAGTTTAACTACAGAAACCAATAATAAGGGAAAAGCTGGGGATATAGAAATCAACACCAGAAAACTAAGCATAGGAGAAGATGCCCAAATCAGTGCCACAGCTAGAGAAGGAGCAAACAACACTGAAGCAGGAGGCAACATTACCATCAATGCTACAGACTTACTAATCTCAGGTCAACTCGGAATATTCGCCGAAACCGCAGGAGAAACCCCCGCAGGTACTCTTACCCTTAACCCCTATAAGAAAGTAGGGGAGCAGGGGAATAGAGAAAATCGTTCCGATCGCTTTGACCCTGACCTTAATATTACCTTCAGCGAAAATGGCTTGATCTCTGCCCGCACTACTTCCAGTGGAGATGGAGGCAATATCAATATATTTGCTCCAGAAAACATCAATATTAGAGGGGAAGGAAAAATCACGGTGGAAACTACGGCAGGGGGAAACGCAGGTATTATCAATATAGAAACCAAAAACCTGACAATAGCCGAAAATACTACTATATCTGCCGCTACTTCCGATAGTGGAGACGGAGGCAGCATCAACATCAACCCCGGTGAAAACTTTCAACTCGACGGTCAAATCATTACAGAGACCACAGGAGCTGGAGACGGAGGAAAAATTACTATTAATACAGGGGAACTATCAGCAGAAAATAGTACCATTTCAGCTAAAAGCACCGATACAGGAAACGCAGGTGCAATAGAAATCACAGCTCAAGAAAATATCACGATAGGCGTTATCCAATCTTCTGCCTCAGAATCAAAAGAAGCTGCTAACGGAGGTGACATTACCATTGCCAGTGAACAGAGAGAAATCAATGCTACTCAACCCATCCAATCATTTTCAGAAAAAGGTAACGCTGGAGATGTGACTCTGAGTGCGAAAACAGATGTGACTACTAATACTATCAGTTCCCACGGAGAAGAACAAGGCGGTCAAATTACCATCATTGCAGAAACAGGAAACATAGACACCAGTAATGGATTTCTGGCAAACTATTCTGGCGAGGGAACTGGAGGCAAAGTTACCTTAGAAGCATCCGCAGGAAACATTACTACCAGTGACATTTACTCTTTTGCTGATGCAGACGGCGGTCAAATTCTCTTAAAAGCAGGAGGTGACATCAATATCGCCGAAAATAGTAATGTTATCTCTGCCTCCGAACCTGCAACTACATCGGATACTGAAAACTCAGGCAAAGGAGGAGACATTATTTTAGAAGCGGGTGGCAATATTAATACCACAGCAGCTAGAATATATTCCGGTGCAGATGAAGGCGATACAGGTACAATACATATTGTTGCGGATGACACAATAGAAGTGGGTCAAATAGACCTAGCATCAGGTTTTGTCAGAGAAGAAATCTCAGTATTTAACAATTTTACCCTCATACCTGTACCTCAAGGAGAAGCAACTCAAGGAGAAGCAGGAAATATCAATATTACTAGCAACAATGGCACAATAGACACCACTGCTGGAGTAATAAACTCTCGTTCCCCTGACGGTACTGGAGACATTAAACTCAATGGCAGAGAAAATATTACCGTAGGTAAACTAGAAGCTAGCGCACTCAACGAAGTCAAAGCAACCACAGGCGGAAACGTTGAAGTTATTAGTGAAAACGGTGAAGTCAATTCTACCCAAGCAATAGAAACATTTTCAGCACAAGGTACAGCTGGGAATGTGAATATTCAAGCTGAAAGTTCAGTTAATCTAAAAAATATTCTATCCCAGGGAAGGATGCGTGGGGGTGATATTACTATTGACAGTCGGAGTGCAAATAGCATAGATGTTCAAGGGGAGTTAAACACTTTTTCTACGGAGGGTATCGGTGGGGATGTTACTCTCACATCTCTGGGTAATGTAAGTATTAGTGGAATTCGTTCGGAAGGGATACAACAGGGAGGTGACATTACATTGGAGAGTGAAATAGGGGAGATTAGTGCAACGGGAGACATTACTTCTTTCTCAGAGGAAGGCAGAGGAGGAAATATTGAGATTGATGCCCCAGAAAGTGTGAATCTGGAAAATGTATCATCCTTTGGTGCGACTGAAAGTGGGGATTTGAGAATTCAAAGTCAGATAGCAACAGTGAATACAGGGAATGTGACAACTCAAGCACCGGACGGCCCCAGTGGTGAAGTTATTATTAATGGCAGTCAAATAACTACAGGAAACTTAAGTTCTTTGGGTACAGTCAGTTCAGGTATTATTCGACTAGAAGCAACTGATGGCTCTATTACTACTTTGGACTTAGAATCTATTGCTTCAGAGGGAGAAGCAGGTGGTATCGATCTAGATGCAACAGGAGATATCAGCACTGAAGACCAAACTGTAATTTCTGGAGATGGAGATGCCAATATTGATATTGATGCTGGAGGGGATGTTTCTGTAGGTAATCAAGAGGCGATCGCCAATCAAGGAGATGCTAATATTGATATTGATGCTGGAGGGGATATTTCTGTAGGTAATCAAGAGGCGATCGCCAATCAAGGAGATGCTAATATCGATCTTCAACCAGGTGGTAATATTTCCGTAGAAGAGCAAACAGCTATTTCTGAAGGCGGGAATGCAATTATTAATAATACTCCAGATAATACCAATACCCCAGAACAAATAGCGATCGCCCCACAGGAAATAGAAACAATTACTAATATTGATAGTGGCGACATTATTATACCAGAAAATACCACTGATAACCAGATTCTCCCAGTAGAAACTAACCCTACCCAATCAGAAAATCTTAACAATTCAACAGAGATACCAGTAATTACCTCAACTGACACCACTTCCACCCAGTCAATATTACAGCAAATATCAAGCAATATCAATTTTTTCACCCTGACCACTCCCACTAACAATAACCAAACAATCAATGCTGGTACTGCTCAAGAACAAACAGAAACATCTATCAGCACTACAACTGACACCCAAAAAATCTTAAAAACAATTAATCCTGTTAATACCAAATCTCTAATAACAGCTACAGCTTCAGACCAAGTAGTAACAACGTTAGAACGAAACAGTCTCCAGGAATACTCAGATTACCTGGGAGCAGATTTGGAGGAAAAATTAATTTCTACACAAAGCGTCCGAGATATTTTAAGCGACATGGCAAATCAAACCGGAAAAGAATCTGCCATTGTTTATATTAATGTCTATCCAGAACAATTACAAATAATCTTATATACCAAAGAAGGTCAACCAATAATCAAAACCATTCCCTCTGTTAACCGCGAACAAATAATGGAAGTTGCACTCTTATTACGAATAAGAGTTACAACTCCAGCTAACCAAGATAATGATAGTTATCTATCACCAGCACAAAAATTATACAATTGGCTCATCGCACCCATAGCATCGGAACTAGAAGCAGCTAATATCGATACCTTACTATTCAGTATGGATGAAGGTTTGCGCACTTTAGCCGTAGCAGCATTACACGATGGCGAACAATTCCTGATCGAAAAATATAGCCTGAGTTTAATTCCCAGTGTTAGTTTAATGGATACCAACTACCGAACGCTTCAAGATACTCGGGTATTAGCAATGGGAGCAAGTGAGTTTATTGCTCACAATTCCTTACCAGGAGTACCTATCGAACTAGAAGTTGTTTCCCAAAAACTATGGCAGGGTAGTATGTTCCTCAATGAAGATTTTACTCTGAATAATTTAATTACTCAAAGAGAAAGTTATCCTTATCCTATTATTCATTTAGCTACTCATGCTGATTTTAGACCGGGAAAAATTAGTAATTCTTACATTCAGTTGTGGGGTGAAGAACAAATAAAATTAGACCAAATTAGGGAGTTGGGTTGGAATGAGAGTTCTGTAGAATTGTTAGTATTATCAGCTTGTCGCACCGCCTTTGGGGACAAAGATGCCGAATTAGGATTTGCGGGGTTAGCAATAGCAGCAGGAGTAAAGTCAGCTTTAGCTAGTATTTGGTATGTGAATGATCGAGCCACCTTAGCATTAATGACTGAGTTTTATAGTCATTTGAATCAGACTAAGATTAAGGCGGAAGCTGTAAGACAGGCGCAGTTATCAATGTTGCGTGGGGATGTGGTGATTAGGGGAAATCAGATATGGAGGGTTGGAGGTCGTGAGTCAGTAGAGTTACCATCGGTGCTTGGGGAAATGAGGAATCGAAAATTATCTCACCCTTATTATTGGGCAGGGTTTACCATGGTGGGTAGTCCTTGGTAGTAGGGAAGTGTGGGGTGATGGGGTGATGGGGTGATGGGGTGATGGGGTGATGGGGAGGCAAATTTCCACCTGCTTGGTGCGCTACCAGATGCAACTAACGTCGTCGCGGGGTTGCATCCGCTTTTTCCCCTATTCTATTTCTCTAGCTCCTGATCTCAAATCCGTTTTATTGAACATAAAAAAATTTTCCCATCGTCATAAATACGCTCATCTTTGTGATTCTCTCTCCTCCTGAATCCTGTACGTCCCCAATCCGACGGCTCCCCTACCTGACTCGGTCCTCCTACCTTCAAAAGATTTTATCAAAATAATATGGGTCGCGCCACCCCGCCTTGACTGGCGAAATATTTTTGGAGTGAAGCTCAAATCCCCTACTTCCCCTCCACGGTCGGGGGAGGGGCGAGGGGTGGGTTGAATTCTGACTTCTGAGTTCTGACTTCGTTAAACCGATGCTACCAGATTTGATCTGATGGGTAGGGTGGGCAAACATCAAGTCTATTAACTGCTAACATCAATCACCACATTTGCCCACCCCTACAAAAAATTATCTTAATTAACGACTATTCCCAAATACTCTGATTCTTACTAGTGTATCTGGAACAGGACTCTCATTTGAGAATGTAACTGAGCTTCGTGGTACGACTGGATAATTTCTTTGGACTGGACGGTCATCTGGGGCTATTACTATTGGATAATCAATATCACTGTTAACTACAGCTTCATTGCCATTTGAGAAATTGGTGAGAATAACATCTATGGAGCTAACTCCAAATTCAGGTATATCTACATATAACAAGTCTCCAGAGAATGGCAATTCTCGAAAACATTGTGGCTCTTGTCCTAAAAAACAATATTCAGCTGCCATTGCAGGGCTGGGGGAAACTACTGCGAAAGATAGTAAACAGAAAAAAAATGCAACGATGACTTTGCCTAATGCTTTCTTCATTTTTATTACTCCGTAAGTCACTTTGTGTGTGAACGTTTTCTCCAAATATCCAGAGGAGTTTCTTCCTCTATTATTACAATTGTTTCGTGATGGGTAGGGTGAGCAAACATCAAGTCTATTAACTGCTAATATCAATCACTACATTTGCCCACCCCTACAAAAAATTATCTTAATTAACCACTATACCCAAATACTCTGATTTGTACTGGTGTATCTGGAACAGGACTCGCATTTGAGAATGTAACTGAGCTTGCTGGTACGACTTGATAAATTCTTCTTTCACTATTATATGGGGGTATTACTATTGGGTTGTCAATATTACTGTTAACTACAGCTTCATAGTCATGTGAGTAATTGCCGAAAGTAACATCTATTAAGTTAACTCCAGATGGAGGTATATTTACATATAACAAGTCTCCAGAGTACGACAATGTTTCTACACATTCTTGATTTTCTTCTAAATAACAATAATATGGAGCTGCCATTGCATGGCTGGGGGAAACTACTGCAAAAGATAGTAAACAGACAAAAAATGCAACGATGACTTTGCCTAATGCTTTCTTCATTTTTATTACTCCGTAAGTCACTTTGTATGCGAACGTTTTCTCCAATTATAGACTATAACAAACTGTATTAGATTGACTATTATTTAGCTTTTCTTTATATTCCACAAGTTTAGGGCATCCATTATTGATTACTAATATTAACAACTACATTTACCCACCATACTATTTTTGACTTTTGACTTTTGATTTTTAACTTGAGGTGATCGCAACTACTAAACCCTAAAAGTAATAAATTATAGATACTAAGTGGGTTCTATAATTCCTATTCCTCCTGACTCTGTAGGGACTAAGCATACTTAGTCCCTACCTACTTCCTACTCCTTATTTAAAGGAACAGTAGACTTTACTGATTCACGTTGATGTAATCTATTGAACCAGTTTTTTAAATTCTCATATTCCAAAACCCAATCTTCATTTACCCGAAGGTTGTAGTAACCCAAAGAACATAATGTTGTTACATCTGCTACTGTCCATTGTTCATCACCTAACAAATACTTAGATTTAGCTAATTGTTGATCGAAAACTGATAAGAGACCATTAATTGACGTTTCTAATTGTGTTCGATAATCAGTAGGGTCAAAATTGTTTGTCAAATTTAGTTTCCATAAATTGATAATATTATCCCCTAAATTATCTCCTAACTCTTCCCATTTACGACATTCAAGTTTTGCCTGGGGATGAGTAGGGTAAAAATTTGGTTCTGGATAAGTTTCGTCTAAATACTCAGCAATTAATGTAGAATCCCAAATGACTGTGCCATCTTCTTCTACAAACACAGGTACTTTACCAATGGGAGAAATTTTCAGAAAATCATCGGGTTTGTTCTGTAGATTAACAGCCTTGAGTTCATAATCTAATTTTTTTTCTGCTAATAATATCCGAATTTTTCGAGCAAAGTTTGATAGTGGATGATAATATAAAATTCTTTTCATTGAGATATCTCCAAAAAAGCCATAAATAAAGTGTAAACTATCAGCATTCAGCCATCAGCTATTGCTTTTAGTGGGATAAAAGCTTTATGTAAGCATCAGCTGTCAGCTTTCAGCTATTAGCTTTTATTGTATGGGTTGACAACTAAAACTCGTCGTTTTTGTGCTTCAATTCTCTGGTTAAAAATGTAGTATAAGTTCAACGAATCCTTACTTCATTTATTAAAAAGCTGAGAGCTGAATGCTTAGAGCTTGATTAATTGAGTTAGAATTAAATCTTACTACGAAAGTCGGCTCCCTTGACCTTAAAGTCTATATTCATTAAACACTTTCCTTCAGGACAGAGTCTTATTGGTGAGAGTTGAATACCCACAATAAAGTTTACCATAAAATTTGGTTTTTTCAACTATTTAGTTTTTCAACTATATTAGGACTTATATCATGTCCGCTGGTATCGTTTGTGTCAAAGTTAGCGTGAATATTTACAGCAAATTTAAGTTTTTTGAAGTTTTTTCCAGCTTTTTAACCTTTTTACTTCTTCCTTCTTCCTTACCTTACAATACCGATGCTACCGGACATGATATTACGCAAAGAAACCGGGTTTATAGGAGAAATCGTTATTTTTATAATAAACATTGAAAAACCCGGTTTCTGGGTTTGTCTGCGGTATCGGTATAAAAAAGCGTAGAAACCGGGTTTGTTTGAAATACCCCACTGACTAACATCTACCTCTCAAAAACCCGGTTTCTAATAGTTTGTTTGAAATACCCCACTAACTAACATCTACCTCTCAAAAACCCGGTTTCTTATAACACCTCCATTGCCATTGCTATATAATTTCCAATTATGTCAAAATAAAAATCTTGCTCAATTATTGGGGATAAATTAATGTCAGAAGTATTAAATTTCGATTTCGTTATTAAAAATGTCCGGGTAGTGCGCCCAAATCAGAATTCGATCGCTCGCCTCGACTTAGGAATTAAAAATGGCAAGTTTGCTCATATTGCTCCAGAAATCAACCCAGAATTAGGTAAGGAGGTATTTGATGCCAAAGAATTATTAGGTTTTCCTGGGTTAGTAGACTCCCATCAACACATTGGTATTTATCAACCTCTACCTCAAGACGCTATTACAGAAACAAAAGCTGCTGCCATGGGTGGGGTGACAACAGGTTTAACCTATATTCGTACCGGACAATATTATCTCAACCGAGGCGGTGCTTACAAAGACTTTTTTCCAGAAGCATTGAAACTTTCAGAAGGTAATTTTTATGTAGACTATGGCTACCATCTCGCCCCTATTAGCAGTGGTCATATTGATGAATTACAATTTTTATTTGAGGAATATGGCGTGCCATCATTCAAAATATTTATGTTTTATGGTGGCTATGGTTTGCACGGAATGTCAGACCAACAAAACCTATTTTTGATGATTGACAAATCAGAAAGATACGATTTTGCTCATTTTGAATTTATCATGCGGGGGTTAACTAAATTACGGGAAAGTTATCCAGAAATGCAGGATTATATTAGTTTGAGTTTGCATTGTGAAGTTGCAGATATTCTTAATGCTTATACTAAAATCGTTCAAAATGATAATTCTCTCACTGGTCTCAAAGCTTATAGTGCTGCTCGTCCTCCCCATTCGGAAGCACTAGCAATTGTTATTGCTTCCTATTTAGCTTATGAAACCAATTGTGTCAATATTAATTTATTACATCTGAGTTCCCAAAAAGCTGTGGAAGCAGCATTAATGATGCAAACAACATTCCCTCATATCAACTTTCGCCGAGAAGTGACAGTGGGGCATTTATTATTAGATGTGGATGCACCTACAGGCAAATGGGCGAAAGTAAATCCACCTATTCGTTCCCGTGAAGATGTAGAATATTTATGGCAAGCGGTATTAAATCGACAAATTGATTGGATAGTCAGCGATCATGCCTGTTGTTCGGCGGAGAAAAAAGCTAGCAGTCAAGACCCAGAGAATATTTGGTTAGCAAAATCTGGTTTTGGCGGTACGGAATATTTATTATCTGGAGTTTTTAGCGAAGGCAAAAAAAGAGGGATGTCTGAAAATCATATGGCTGAGTTGTTGTCATGGAACCCCGCACAACGTTATGGTTTGTTAGAAAAAGGCGATATTGCTGTAGGATATGATGCAGACTTGGTACTTTTTGACCCCAATGAAACTTTTGTTGTGCGTGCGAGCGAGTCAGAATCACAACAGGGTTATACACCATTTGAAGGAATGGAGTTGACTGGAAAAGTAAAAAGTACATTTTTGCGGGGAAAATTGATTTATGACAAAGGAGAAGTTTTAGGGTCACCCCAAGGAAAATATTTGTCGCGACCCTATGGGAAAAAAGTTAACAGTTAACAGGAAGAAAAGTAGGGTGCTGTTTCGCTACGCGACATGAAAAGCGCACTTCGTAACGCACCAGCAATATCAAGAGTGCTACGTTATGCTCCATTTCCTCAAAAAGTTTTAGGTGTAGGTTGGGTTGAGGAACCGAAACCCAACAATATTAACGCGCGTCAGAAGTCATATCAAATCCGGTAGTATCGGTAGAATTCAAAGCCTTAGGGGTTTGGTCTCCAAACCCTCCACAAACTAGGAGTTTTCACTCTTTTCTGATGGTCGAATTTATTTACTCCGATTTCTCGGGAACCGTAGCCAGCGGATTTGATATCAGAATTCAACCCACCCCTAACCCAACCGACCCCCACCCCTCCCAGGAGGGGAGTCAGCAGGGGAAGTCAGATAGGGGAGCCGTCGGATTGGCGACGTATGTTTTTTTAACGGGGATTAGAGCAACTCTCCAAAAACATTTCGCCTTAAAAGGTGGAGGTTTAGACCCAATTATTTTGGTAAGGTTTTTTTGGGTTTCACTCCTTTCAACCCAACCTACATTTTTAGGCTGATTCGCTCAAATATTTATCCAATACCTGATGAAAGTGACGGATTCGAGATTCGTGATAGTTACCCAAAGTAATACCAGGTTTTGCAGATGCTTTCAAACCTTTTTGCAGCAGGAGTAAGTTGGAAGCATCTTGATCTAGCACTGGTCCTGCTTGTCTCAATTCTGGTACATCACTCCAGTTTTCCTCAGATGTCAGCCAATGAATTTTAGCTGCTGGTGGCATAACTCCCGATGTACAAGGTTGCAAGACTAGGAATTCCATAATACAACTATCAGGGTCATTACCATAAGGTTTAAAACGAAACATGAAAGGTTGACCGACACCAGGAAATATCATCAAGTTAGGGAAAATAAAGTAAGAAATTATATCCAGCATCTCTGTATCAGAAACAGTAGAACAGTCAACTTCTAAATTCTGCTTGAAGTTTTGTCGGATGACTTCTGCTGCATAAGCACGGGGATTCATGTCCTCAGATATCTGTAATATTTCTGGGTCAATTCCCATAAATTCCATTAGACCTGTAGCAGCAGTTTGTGGGTCTCGTGGCTTACCTAGATGGGGACTTTGCACCGCAAAAGGCATAATTCCCCGATTATGACGACCATAAATGTCATTTTGGGAGTTAGCGTCTCCACTGAATTTGAGAATTTGTGGATGTGTTGCAATTACATGATAACCTTCTAAAAAAGCCCCTAGTGCTACTTTCCAGTTAGCTGGCATCACTTTGGCAACGTGAGCTGCTATAAACCTTTCTTGTAAAGCAAACTGTTGGAAATGTTCAGGTACATTTTCTAGGTAACTTTCAAGAGACTCACAATTTGGATCAAAATTAATAAAGACAAAACCCTGCCATGTTGCCACCTTAATTTCAGGCAACCGGAAAGCTTCATCCTCTACTTGTTCAAAATCCCACCGACAAGGAATATGAGCCAGGGTACCATCCAGTTTCCATGTCCAACTATGAAAGGGGCATTTTAGAGCTAAAGTATTTCCCTCGTTAACACATAACTGGGTTCCACGGTGCAAACAAGAGTTGTAGAATGCCTGAATTTTATCAGCTTTACTCCGGACAACAATTACTGAAAGGTCAGCTACATCATATACCACATAATCGCCGACATTGGGGATATTTTCTTCTCGACAAGCCCACTGCCAGACTTTTTTCCACAACTTTTCCACCTCTAAGTTATGATATTCAGGAGAAAAAAATATTTCTCTGGGAATATCGGCAGTTCCCAGATTTTTGACCGACTCTTGTTTGAGTACAGGCGGCACAGGTCGGCTATCTGTTTGCAATATTTCCTGCACTGTTTCCATCTCGTCTCTACTGAAATTTTTCCTCATCTTTTGCACCTTTTTATTGACTAGGTAAATTGCAGATATATCTTATATCATGTCCGGTTAAACTGAAATTATCTTTACTTTCCTCCAATATTTCCTTCTGACTCCTGAGTTCCCCTCCTGGGAGGGGGAGGGGCGAGGGGCAGGGCTAATTCATTGTCGTAGCGAGAATATTTACAACCCTATATTTTTGGTTAACTAATTCTAGTTAAGATGTACGAAATTTCAAAATTTCAAAGGATACAATTTTTCTCTGTTGACGATGAATTGACTTTACTCCCCTACTCCCCCACTTCCCCACTCCCCTACTTATTTTTTCTCTCGTGACAATGAATTAGCCCTGGGGGTTAGGGGTGGGTTGAATCCTGACTCCTCACAACAGTTATTTATAAGTATTCAACCGAAAATGATATAACTTAAGTAGTCTCTGGAATTGGAAATTTTTCCCCTCTTAAATAAGCATCAAAATACTTCTTAAAATACAAAATACTTGTCACATTTGGTTCATCACTTTCATCAGGAGCAAACTCATAAATTGGCAATGTTTCTCTCACCAACTTCACTAAATTAGGATGAAGTTATTCAAAAGATTCTACCCTAGAAATAGTAGTTTCAAATCTTAACCGAGCTGGATGACCATAACCTAATTTCATCCAAGGCATCCACGGACAATCTCTCGCCCACTCAGAAGGAGGTATTTCTGTTACCCCTGGTCGAGCCACACTAGAGGTAAAATATTCTACTCCTTTAAATTTTTCTCCAGGGCAATAATCTCGATATTTACTTTCTTTTGCCAAAGGATGAGGATATTCTAAAGGAATTTCTATAACTTTTTTCACATATCCAGAATTCTGAGGAATTACAATTTTTTTTGGTGAGACAAAACCCTGTACCATCCGGTTAGCAATATGTATGACAGGAACTTCTTTTACTCCTTCTCTAGGTCGCCAATAGTGTAATACTTCTTGAGTAGATGAGTCGCAAAATAAACATATTTCCCGATTAATTCTATGTCCGGCTTCCCCATATTCTGGATGTGGTTTAAGAAATACTTTTGTGGCATTCATCCCAATAATAGAAAACAACTTTTCTTGAGGTTTTCCAGGTGATTCTATCCACCAAACTTCTCCACCCCAATTATAGTAAAGTTGTTTACCATGATTTTCTCTATAAAAATTTAAGTTATCGAATTCATAGTCATTAAAATATTCACCCATGATTAACTCCAGCTTTCTATAATTTATTTTTGTATTAATTGATAATTACGTAAGCATTTCCTACGGAATGCTCGGCAAACAGCTGTCAGCTATCAGCTATCAGCTATGAGTTATGAACTTACTATTATACCGAAGGAGGAATTAGTCTCCAAAGAGAATTAAAATTTATGTTTGCGTAGCATTCCGCAGGAAATAAAAAGGTCATTAGCTAACTTGAGTAAGTTATTAGGTTCAAAAGCTGTTTGCGTAGCATTCCGCAGGAATAGCTGAATGCTTACATAATTGCTGATTGACTATTTAGTAATTAAAATTAGCTCTGAATTATAATTTCTCTTTCACATATAAAGTATGTCTAAAAAGTTAGACGAAAAAACAAAAAAATCAAGCTGATAGCTGATAACTGACTGCTAATTGCTATATTATTATAGACAAAAAATTATATCAGCAAACGAATGGTCAATCTCACCAAAAAACTCCTTGAAGCAAAAGACTGGGTTAAAGTGCGTGCTAGTACCGACGCTCAACAATCTTTTCTGACTTGGCAGGGTTCGGTTTATGCGTTTATTCCTGGGGAAGCAAAACAGCATTTGTTCCAAATAGTAGGGATGAGTGTGGCCAGATGTATTCCGAGGTCTGAGGGAGGTTGGGATTTCACTTCCAGGGAACTAACCTTTTATCTTGACCCCGAAACAGGGGAAAAGTTGGATACTTGGAAAAATCCCTGGACTGATGAAGTTTTGCCTGTAGTTCATGTGGCCAATAATCCGGTACAGGGGTTGTTCAAAAGACCAATGCCTGCATTAGTTGATGAAGAGTTGACTACTTATAAGTTTGACCTATTTTCTAGTTATCCCAACCCCCTCGCTGACGATCCAAAGTTTGCTGAATATAGTCCTCAACCTCTTTATCAAGCTAGCGAATTGTTTAAGTTGACAGTGCCTACGGCAGATTTACAAAATCCTGACACAACTTCTGTATCTAAGGTAATGTTGGCATGGGATAGAATAGGTCCTTGGGTGCCATGGATGAAAATGGGCGATCGCTCTGGTAATCTAATTTATAGTGCCTGGGGTGGGAAGGTGGCTAGTGTTGCAGAATTACCCCAGTTAATTCAGGATGAAATGAATACTCGCGTTCCGTTGTTTAAAAATGCAGCTAAATCTCTTTTAGATAAAGATGATGTGACTTCTTGGATTTATTTTAAGCAAAATTTTGATGCCTATTTGAAAGGAGAAAAATTTCCCATTCCGGTAGAAGAAGTTGAGTAGAATTATTTATTTGTATAATTAATAGATATCTTCAGAGAAGAGGGAGTAGGTCGTAGGGACGTTGCATGCAACGTCCCTACAGAGTAGGGAGAAATAATTGATAATTTCTGTGCGATAATTGATTTGATTTTTTATTATTGGAGAAGTCTAATAATTACAGCAAATTTCATCAGGACAAGATGCACCTATCGCGGGCAAGATGCCCGCACTACAAATATTTCCTTGTTAGGACTTGTGTTTGAATAAGAGGATTGAATAAAAAAAAATTTCTTTTTTTCTTTGATGCGTAGAGTTTTTAAACCTTAATTATTTGGTAAATTCTTCTTTCTTAACTATCTAAAATAATAGTATAGCAAGAAATGAGTTGCTGAGGACTTATGTTGATAATGAACCCTAAGACAGGGAAATGTTTTTCTGACTGTTGCCTGTTGCCTGTTGCCTATTCCCTATTCCCTATTCCCTGTTCCCTACTATAGAATAAATAGCAGTGTTTAGATTAAAAAACAAATGTCATCTAACATTTTGGTAGTTGAAGATGAGGCAAAACTAGCTCAATTTATCGAGCTAGAACTTAAGTATGAAGGTTATCAAGTAACGGTGGCTAATGATGGGTTCGCCGGCATAACAATGGCACGAGAAATTAAGCCAGATTTGATAATTCTTGACTGGATGTTACCTGGTTTATCGGGGTTAGAATTATGTCGTCGTTTGCGAACTACTGGTGATAAAGTACCAATTATTCTATTAACAGCTAAGGATGATGTGAGCGATCGCGTAGCTGGTTTAGATGCAGGGGCGGATGATTATGTATTAAAGCCTTTTAGTGTGGAAGAATTATTAGCTAGGGTTAGGGCACATCTTAGACGTACTCAAGAACCTAATCCCGATTTATTAATGTTTGAAGACCTGAGTTTAAATAGAAGTACCAGGGAGGTTTATCGGGATAATAGGGCAATTGAATTAACAGCAAAAGAATTTGATTTATTGGAATATTTAATGGCTCATCCTCGACAAGTTTTGACAAGAGATAGAATTTTAGAAACTGTCTGGGGTTATGATTTTATGGGGGATTCAAATATTATTGAAGTTTATATTCGTTACTTACGTTTGAAGTTAGAATCTAATGAAGAAAAAAGGTTAATTCAAACTGTGCGAGGAGTGGGTTATGTTTTGCGGGAATAATTTAGGAATAAGGAAAAATATTATCTGGAGAAATGTTTTTCCCACTATAGAAATGTTTTTCCCACTATTAATTATTAATTGTGAAACTATTCCTTACTATATTCCTGCATTTCTTTTCTCGCCTTTTCTGTTATAGCTTCCTCTAACCACTGACTTCTATTAGGGAGCGATCGCACATACTGATCAATATCCTGTGGAACTCTTACAGATAAAGGTTTGTCAGCTTTTGGCTTTTCACCTTCACCTAATACGGTCATTATTTGGCCTTTTTTATTTCTGACTAACTTGGACATAATTTTTTGCTGATGATTTTTCCATCTATTATACTATTATACTATGTATACATCGGTCATATTTTTTTATCATTTTCTTTGTGGGTTTAATACCCCACCGTCAACGGGGGTGTTCAAAATTACTTGGGGTTAGAATCCCCATGTAATTTTCCTCCTGTCTCCTGTCTCCTGTCTCCTGTCTCCTTCTTCAATCTTCTATTCTGACGTATACATCAGTAATATTGATCAAAAAAAGCTATATACAGACGTATACATCGTTTAATATAAAAATATGAAAAATCAAAAGTAAGCATCCCTGGAAGTTAACTAGGGACTTAGTACAAAAAAACTTGGGCTTTGAAGTCATAGCTTCAGCCCAAGTAACAAACAAAATATACACTCTAATCTTAGGAAATGTCAGATAAGTTTATCTTTAGGGATTGAAGTAATAGAATATTTTGAGAAAAAAGCACAAGAAAAAGGAATTTATTATCAAGAATTAATTGATTTATACCTTCAAGATTGTGTGAATAGCAAACGTGAATTATCTTTTTGAAACAATGGTGCGATCGCTATATGGATTTTTTTTTAACTATTGTCCAATAGTAATGTTGAGTTTAGATACACTCAGGAGAAGCGATCGCTATGTTGTTAGGTGCTTGAGTAAAGTTTTTGCCTAGATATTTCTCCCTGAAGAACACTCACTTTCAAAATCTGGATTTTTTTTAACTATTGTCCAATAGTAATGTTGAGTTGAGATACACTTAGGAGAAGCGATCGCTATGTTGTTAGGTGCTTGAGTAAAGTTTTTGCCTAGATATTTCTCCCTGAAGAACACTCACTTTCAAAATCTGGATTTTTTTTAACTATTGTCCAATAGTAATGTTGAGTTG
>NZ_JAAHGM010000106.1:0-16337 GCF_010692625.1 Okeania sp. SIO2C2 | reverse complement strand
GATTTACTGCTGTTTCTTGAAAATCTATATCTTCTTGAGAGTTAATTGATTCTCCTGTTAAATCTTCCGAAAAACCAGTGATACTCTGATGGATTGAATTTTGATGATTTTCTGTTTGATTTACTGCCGTTTCTTGAAAATCTATATCTTCTTGAGAGTCCGTTGATTCTCCTGTTAAATCTTCCGGAAAATCAGTGATGCTCTGATGGATTGAATTTTGATGATTTTCTGTTTGATTTACTGCCGTTTCTTGAAAATCTATATCTTCTTGAGAGTCCGTTGATTCTCCTGTTAAATCTTCCGAAAAACCAGTGATGCTCTGCTGATTTTGTTCCGGGTGTTTTGTGATGTTCTGATGGGTTGAATTTTGATGATTTTCTGTTTGATTTACTGTAGTTTCTTGAAAATCTATATCTTCTTGAGAGTCCGTTGATTCTCCTGTTAAATCTTCCGGAAAATTAACTAAGTTTAAATCCACCAATAAACTCAACAAGCGTCTTAACTGTTCAACTGTTTCCGTATTCAGTTCAACAGATTGATTATGATTAATATCTTGTGATTTATTAGTCGATTTTTCGTTTAAGTAAGCCATCTATGTTCCGGTCATTTATGATAGTTGTCTGAGATTAAAAGATCTTTTTCTAAATCTCTATCTGCTGCTTCTTTGAGTTCGCTCACAAACTCAGTTTTTTTCATTCTCATACCAACTTCAAACATTATTTCTGCTAAATCATCCCGTGATACTTTCACATCCTTAAGCAAAGAAAAGCGCTTTTCAAGTTCTTCAAATATTTGGGTTTTTAAATGACTAACATCATTCTGTAATTTCTCCCTTGTTTGTGATAAATCTTCCCGTAGAGAAGTTGTTTGATTATCAATAATTTCATTTAAAGCTTCTTTAGTAGTAATAATTTTGCGATTTACTCGCTCAATTTGTTGCTTAGTTTCCACAACATCTTCTTGAGTATTTTGGATATTTAAGTTAATATTCCTAATCTTTTTCTCTATAGAATCAACCGTAGCTTGAAGTTCTGTAGAAAAAGCA
Organism: Okeania sp. SIO2C2; assembly: GCF_010692625.1. Lineage (NCBI taxonomy): Bacteria > Bacillati > Cyanobacteriota > Cyanophyceae > Oscillatoriales > Microcoleaceae > Okeania > Okeania sp. SIO2C2. The sequence continues at coordinate 15,292 of NZ_JAAHGM010000106.1, read as the reverse complement.
CTTTTTACTTGTTCTATTTGATTTTTAGTTTCTTGTTGAACAGAGGATAATTCTGATTCTAGCTTTTCAAAACGATTTTCGTACTCTCTGAGCTTAGGGCCAAATATTATATCACGAATCTTGTCAATATTTCCCAGTCTTTCACGCATTTCTTCCTTACTTAATTCGGCCATATTTTCTCCTGATGTTACGAACTGCCAGAGTTCGGGATAATAAATGTTAAAAATATACTTTCTGATATTACCACTTAGTTTAGTATTTTACCGGATTGATTTATTGACGAAATTATATTAAGGCTAACCATATTTTTAACTTTAACCGTACAGCTTAATAATGACCAGGAAAGACCAAGAATAAAAAATAGCAGGAAAAAAGGTGAAACTTTTACAGAGGATCTCAAGCGATCGCCAATATGGAAAATGCCACATGACAAACTGAAAAATTTGACCATAAGGTGGGATAGAGAGAAAATATAAAATCTAAATGACTCTTAGCTTAATGGCCCTACAACAGAGTGATAAAAAGTATACCAACAATAGTATTCAATTAACGATTGTAATTGACAATCTTCCCATAAATATTTGTATAGATAAAATATCTAATTATAACACTATTAACAATCTAAAAGCTGTCATAATTGCTTGATATTCATAAGTTTCATCAAAACTTGATAAAAATGGAGCTTTAAGTAAAGAAGCGATGAAGATTTTGATTTTTGCGGAGATAGGCGTTGATAGTAGATTTGGCTTGTGGCTATAGTTTATACAGTAAACAAAAACTTTTACTGAGGCACTTCCGATGATAAACAAAACTTTTGCAACTTTACTCACTGCTGGTTCTATTCTTGCTTCTTTTAGTTTTTCTGCTGCCCATGCAATATCTATGACAGGTGACACATTTATGTTTAACCTGGAAGGTGGTAATAATTTTGGTAGCGATCCTGTTAAACTCAAGGTGACGTTAGAAGATATAGGCAATGACATTAAATTTACTGTAGATGTGCTAGAAGAGATGGCAAATGGCACTAATAATATCGCCGATCTGCAAGGATTATTTTTCGATATTGCTGACGATACCCTGCTTCCTGGTTTTTCTGTAATAGGGACTGATGTTACCAACCAGCTTTTTGATGCAAATAATGTTATCGATCTAGGTAAAGGTGTCAATCTTAATGGTGATGGTAATCAGAGATTTGATGCTGGAGTGAGATTTGGTACAGCAGGTATAGGAAAGGATGATATTCGCTCTACAATGTTTACCCTCTCCCATACAAGTGAAGATTTAAGTCTAGAACTATTTGAAGAGGAGTTCTTCGGCGCACGTCTCACTAGCACAGGGCCAGAAGGTAGTGGTCGTAGTGGAAGTAGTAAAATTAAAGGGGAATCTCCTGAAATAGGTGGCACAGATGACGGTGGCACAACTGACGGTGGCACAGATGACGGTGGCACAACTGACGGTGGCACAGATGTTGGTGGCACAGATGTTGGTGGCACAGATGTTGGTGGCACAGATGTTGGTGGCACAGATGTTGGTGGCACAGATGTTGGTGGTACAACTGGCGGTGGTACAACTGGCGGTGGTACAACTGGCGGTGGTACAACTGGCGGTGGTACAACTGGCGGTGGCACAGATGTTGGTGGTACAACTGGCGGTGGCACAGATGTTGGTGGTACAACTGGCGGTGGTACAACTGGCGGTGGTACAACTGGCGGTGGTACAACTGGCGGTGGTACAACTGGCGGTGGTACAACTGGCGGTGGCACAGATGACGGCGGTATGGCATCCGTTCCTGAACCCGGTACAATTCTCGGTTTAGCTATATTCTTTGGCGGTTTATTAACTTCTCGCCGTCGCACATCTAACTAATGAGTTAATAAGAATTTACCTTTAAAATTTGCTGTTACTGTCATAGCAATAATATTAATCAGGTTTTTATAACATCTACCATAGTTTTTTCAAATAAGAATTTCAAAGGGAAATTCGCTGTTACTGTAATAATAAATAATATTTAATCAGGTTTTTATAACATCTACCATAATTTTTTCAAATTACATTAAAGGCAAAACAACAATACACCTAGTAATACCATTTCACTAAAGTCAGAAGTCAAAAGTGATATTAATGGAACTTAAAAACTCATGTAATTTGAAATAGAAAAAAATCATCTTAATCGGGGTTAAAAGCCTACTATAAAAGCTTTTAATCCCAATTTTAGTTAATATATTTACATACATTAAAAGGGTTGATTATGCGATGAATTCCAGAGAATATCCATTGCCAACATATACCTTAGCAACACGAGAACAATTATTCGGATTAGACTTACGATCGCTAGCTTTATTTCGAGTTGGTTTAGCTTTAATTATTATTGTCGATCTAATAGAACGTTTTGGCGATCTAAAAGCTCACTATACAGATTTTGGTGTCTTACCCCGCGCAGTACTAATTGAAAAATTTTTAAATTCTTCGGTTTGGTCGCTTCATCTTTTTAGTGGCAATATTTTATTTCAAGGAATACTTTTTGTAGTAGCTTTTATTTGTGCCTTAGCACTTTTAGTTGGTTATCGAACTCGCTTATTCACCATTTTATCTTGGGTTTTACTCGCTTCTTTGCATAGTCGTAATCAGATGATTCTTAATGCTGGAGATGCTGAATTGCGTCTCCTTCTATTTTGGGCAATATTTTTACCTTTAGGAGCATATTATTCAGTTGATAGTGCCTTAAATTCTGAATCAAAACCTTTACCTAAATCAATTATTTCAGGTGGTACTATTGCTTTAACTCTACAAATATGCTTTGTTTATTGGTTTACGGCGATGCTTAAATCTCATCCTATTTGGTGGGAAGAAGGAACTGCTGTTTACTACGCTTTAAATATCGATCAACTTGCTACTCCTCTAAGTAGCTTCATGTTGAAGTTTCCCAAATTTTTAGTATTTGCTAATTTCGCAACTCTCTGGATTGAATTATTAGCACCTTTTTTATTATTTGTACCAATTAAAAATAGCTTTTTTCGTTGCTTAACAGTATTTATTTTTGTTGGTTTACATATTGGTTTTCGCCTGGGCTTAGTTTTAGGTTTATTCCCTTATGTATGTATTATTGCTTGGTTAGTATTATTGCCTAGTGATTTTTGGGATTGGTTGATTCAAAAATTACAATCTAAACAAATTACCAGTATTAAAATTTACTATGCTTCTGATGTTAGTACATACCAAAAAATCTTAAATTTACTTTGCTGCTTTTTGTTATTACCAAGAGAATTAGTTTTCTCAGCCAAAACGCAACCTGAAATTTATACGGCAATAAAAAACAGTAATTCATGGTTATTAGTCGAACATCAAGGTAATCAATATCTTCAATTTCAGGCATTGATTTATCTGTGTAGTATTTATCCTGTATTTCGACCTCTAACTATAGTTTTGAATTTACCCATAATTACAACTATAGGCAAAAAAATATACGCTGAACTCAACAATATCAATAGTAATTTTCATCAATTTATTTCCAAATTACAGTATCGGAAAAATTCAGTTTATCCAGCCAATTATCAGAATATTATTGCTTTATTACTTCTAGCTTTCGTATTGCTCTGGAATCTTAATAGTATTTCCCCCAAAATATTTCCTATCCCCAAAATAGTCAGAGCAACTAATTTAATGCTCAGATTAGACCAAAGATGGGGTATGTTTGCTCCTTATCCCTCACGAGAAGATGGTTGGTATGTCATTCCAGGTAAACTTAAAAATGGTAAAGAAATTGATTTATTTAAAAATGGTCAACCTGTAGTTTGGGATAAACCATTATTAGTTTCATCAACTTATCCTAATGTACGCTGGCGTAAATATATGATGAAAATTTGGTTGAAGCGTCATGCTGCTCATCGTCTTTATTATGGTAAATATTTGTGCCGTGACTGGAATAGTAAATATAAAGGTGAAGAACAACTTGATAATTTTGAAATATTTTTTATATCAGAAAAAACTTTGCCAAACTATCAAACTCCTGAAGTCAAAAAAGTTTCGATTCATAAACATTATTGCTTTAAGAAACCCGAGCAATAATTAGGGTCTGCTGAAAAAGTCTTTTAGTAGGGGTAGGAGACAGGAGACAGGAGATAGGAGACAGGAGAAAAGGGTCGGGAGACAGGAGAAAAGGGTCGGGAGACAGGAGACAGGAGACAGGAGAAAAGGGTCGGGAGACAGGAGACAGGAGACAGGAGAAAAGGGTCGGGAGACAGGAGACAGGAGACAGGAGAAAAGGGTCGGGAGCGAGGAGACAGGAGACAGGAGAAAAGGGTCGGGAGCGAGGAGGTAGGAGTAACAATTGTCAATTTGGGATTTTTCTGCCCAACTCTTGCCATTAATACTAACTTTTTGAGCGTTTTAGAGGTGATACCAGGCAATTTTTTAGACAAAAAAAAAGGCTTAAGCCTTTACCTGTCAATGCTTTGAGGATTAATTAGCAATCCCTAATTAGACATATCCGAAAAAGATATAAATTTTTGCCTAGAGTAGAGAACAGGGGGTAGGGAATAAAGAACAGGCACAAAACATGATTTATTTGGTGGCATTACTGAATCAAGGGATAGTTCTTTGTGACGTTCTCCTACATCAAATCAAAGATTATGATGTAGGCTTCCCAACCTCGCGGATAGGGCTTTCTGTTTCACAGGGAGTGCAACCACTTAACCCTCACCAGACAGAGATGATGAGACCCACCACCTTTTTGTACTGAACAATTCTGTACTCCGATACACACCCTCAAGAGTTTTACCTTTTCACGGGCCGACCGCGAACTTCATGAATTGAACCCCATACTCGCTATTTGTTTTCTATGTGCTGTTATCAAGTGCGTATTACCGCTACTCCTGATATAATCACCGATAACACAAAAAAGCACACAATGCAAGAAATAATTGGACCCTACGCGGTTTATTTGTTGGTCGGCAATTCCCCTCCCGTTAACATTTGTATAACGGGAGACCCCTTGCCGACATCAAAGTTGGAAATGGAAAATCTCGATCACTGTACACTAGAACTAATGACCTTTAAATTTTAAATAGCAGTCAGCAGTCAGCAGTCAGCGGTCAGCGGTCAGCATTAGGACTTTTTTTTACGCCCTGGAAATTTCAACCCCGACTCAACCATCCAGGGTATTAGTTGCCGGGGTATAAACCCAAAGTCAAAAAGCTGAAATGCTGAAATGCTGATAGCTAGTTTACTTTTGACTTAATTCAAGAATCTATGACTACAACTGTACAAGTAAAAACAGAGTATGAAGCAATTATTGGTCTAGAAACCCATTGTCAACTTAACACCCAAACCAAAATTTTCTCCGCTTCATCCACAGAATTCGGTGCCCCACCAAACACCAATATTGACCCAATATGTATGGGAATGCCTGGAGTATTACCCGTACTTAATCAAAAAGTTCTAGAATATGCGGTAAAAGCAGGACTGGCCCTAAATTGTCAAATAGCACCTTATAGTAAATTTGACCGTAAACAATATTTCTACCCTGACTTGCCCAAAAATTATCAGATTTCTCAGTATGACCTACCCATCGCGGAAAATGGTTGGCTAGAAATAGAAATAGTAGATGAAGATGGCACTGCAAACCGCAAAAAAATCGGCATTACTAGACTACACATGGAAGAAGATGCTGGTAAGTTAGTCCATGGAGGTAGCGATCGCCTATCTGGGTCAACCTATTCAATGGTGGATTATAATCGTGCAGGTGTGCCATTAGTAGAAATTGTATCAGAACCGGACATACGTTCTGGACTAGAAGCTGCAGAATATGCCCAAGAGTTACAGCGAATTGTCCGCTACCTTGGTGTGAGCGATGGTAATATGCAGGAAGGTTCTCTACGATGCGATGTTAATGTTTCTGTACGACCTGTGGGCCAAAAAGAATTTGGTACGAAGGTAGAAATCAAAAATATGAATTCCTTTAGTGCTATACAACGGGCGATCGAATATGAAATTCAACGGCAAACTGAAGCTATTGAGTCAGGAGAAAAAATTGTTCAAGAAACTAGACTCTGGGAAGAGGGTTCTCAACTTACTATTAGTATGAGGGTGAAGGAGGGTTCTAGTGATTATCGTTATTTCCCCGAACCTGACATTCCACCGATTGAAGTCTCGACTCAGCAGTTAGATGATTGGAAAACTGAGTTACCAGAATTACCCGCACAAAAACGTCACCGCTATGAAAGCAAATTAGGTTTATCTGCTTATGATACTCGCGTGCTTACTGATGACTGCAAAGTAGCAGAATATTTTGAAGCAACAGTTGCAGCGGGAGGAAATGCAAAACAAGCAGCTAACTGGGTAATGGGGGATATTACTGCTTATTTGAAAAATGAAAAAATTAGCATTACTGATATTGGCCTTAAACCAGAAAATTTGGCCGAACTAACTACAATTATTGAAGATGGTACTATCAGTGGCAAAATTGCTAAGGATATTCTGCCAGAATTATTATCAAAAGGTGGGTCGCCGAAGGAATTAGTAGAGAAGAAAGGTCTAATTCAAATTTCAGATACTAAGGCAATAGAAGCAATTATTGATGAAGTTTTAGCAGCACATCCGGAAGAGTTAGAAAAATATCGTGGTGGTAAAACTAAACTTAAAGGTTTCTTTGTTGGGCAAGTGATGAAAAAAACACAAGGACGTGCAGATCCAAAGATGACAAATCAATTAATTAGTAAGAAGTTAGAAGGGTAATTAATGGATAATTGATAATTACTTCTCCCTAAAAGGAAAAAAATTATTTTCTTTTGGTCAGTTAGATATGGTTAGGTAACCCATACATCTCACCCTGCTGGAAACAACCGCTTTTTCTTCTTCAAAGGGGAGGCGTTTAACCTGAATTATAGCAATGAGCGCTGGTATATTTACAAATTGTAGTAGGGGCAAAAGAGCTAGAAGTCTTATATGATTCCTACGGAATGCTTGCGCAAACGGCAATTTATTCCCCCTGTTCCCAGTTAAGTGTTCCCTGTTCCCTGCGCACAGCGCTATATTTAATTATTAATTATTTGGTAGAAGTTTGAGTTTAGGTGTTAGGAAAATCTATTACTGAAAAACTAACACCTCAGACTTACTTTTATGAAATTAATTTCTTAATTTGCTTAACATATCTAGGGTTTTGAGGTGATGTAAAAAAAATCAAAGTCAAGTTGAAGTATTTGCTTGAGAAAAATGTAGCAATTTAGATAATTATTGTAGATAAATAAGCTAGTAATGTTATTAAAACAACAAGATATACGATTTGATATTTTAAAGTCGATTGGTATTATTTGTATCGTATTAGCTCATACAATGCCTAGAGACATCTTACTATTCCAGTTGAGAAACTTTGATGTGCCACTGATGGTGTTAGTATCTGGTTCCCTGTTCTATTTGTCGTCGAAAAAAGCAAATATTAGCTACACTAAGTATCTGAAGAAACGCCTCTTTAGACTAGTACCACCAGTTTGGTTATTTCTAACCCTATTTTTTCTCTTGACATATTTGACGAGTCAAGTAATGGGAATAGAATACCAATATTCTCTTCAACAAATAGTGAATACTTATTTATGTATTGATTTTAAACTTTACGGTGTTTGGTACACTTGGATTATCCGTGTTTTTGCTTTAATCTCATTAATTGCTCCTCTAATTTTAGGACTATGGCAAAGATTCACAAATAAAATGGGTTTTTTTCTTATAATTTTAGGGATTTATTCAGGATATGAGCTTTTATATAAGGTTTTGGGTTATAAGAATTCATTTAATATACTTAAAAATTCTAATATTAATCCATTTATTCAACAGTTGATAATATCAATATATCATATTTCTATCAATCAGATTTTATTCTATGTTCTTCCTTATGGATGTTTGTTTGGATTGGGTATTCTAGCAATCAATTTGAATCGCAAAGATTTGTTAAAGATGTTGTTGTTTTTCTTGGGAATTTTTATAACGCTATCAATACTTTACTCTCTTAATTCTAGCAGCCTACTAGATGTGTTTGATTTTCAAAAATATAAATATCCACCACGCATATATTATATTGCCTATTCATTAGTCATCTGGGCATCACTTTATTTGAGTTTAACTGAATTCTTGGAATTGGATAAGATTGATGATTCAAACCCATTAAAATATAATTTTGCTAGATTATTTGTCTTTATTAGTTCTTCTACAATGTGGATTTACCTTTGGCATATTTTAGTTTTACATTACTGGTCAATAGTGTTACACCTTTTTCAAATTCCCAATTCGACTTTTTTATCATTTACGATTGTATTTAGTCTATCAGTAATAATTACAGCTTTGCAAAAGTTTTTGATTGCTAACTTGATAAGAAGAACAGTATTTGGAACTAATTATAGCTCTTTACTGACTACTTTTTTTATGAAATAGCTAGCACAAATATTAATTAATACTTTCTTCTAAAGCTTTTTTTGCTAATCTAGTCACATAAATAGTTACTAAAACTGTGGCAATTAAACCAACTATATTAATTATCCATTTAGTTACTTCTACAGTAGAATTCATGGGTTGTTGAGATGTACCAATTAAAGCAATATCACCCATTAAAGAACCAAAATAAACATACATAACTGTTGCTGGAATCATTCCCAAAGAACCCAAAAAATAATCTTTTAATGACACTTGCATTACACCAAAAGCATAATTTAAAAGATTAAAAGGAAACAAAGGGCAAAGTCTAGTTAAAAAAACAATTTTGAATCCTTCTTTAACTACAGCTATATCAATAGCTTTAAACTTTGGATGTTGACTTAATTGTTGACAAACCCAATCGCGAGATACATACCGTCCGATGATAAAAGCTATTGTAGCGCCTAAAGTTGAAGCAAAAAAAACATAAATAGCTCCCCAGATAACTCCAAATATTACTCCTCCTCCCATAGTTAAAACCAAACCAGGAATTAATATTAAAGTAGCTAAATTATAAATAATTATGAAAGTTATAGGACTCCAAACACCTAGACTTTCAATCCAGATTAATATATTTTTTAAAAGTTCCGGTAGGTTAAAATATTTGGCTGTAATAATTAAGCTGATAACTACAATAAATAATAAAAAAAACTTGCAAAATTTTTTGATTTTTCTCTGGGCATGAGTATTTGAAAATATATTCATCTCTAATATTGTATCATGTCCGGTTGAACAGTTATAAATCAATACAGTTCAGATAAGAAAAAAACTCATAAAGTATGAAACCATTAAAGTAGTTTTTCAGATGACAGAACTGACAAAAAAATCCTTAACGAAACCGTATTAAGTTATCAATAATCAGGAATTGTAACTAATTATCCAGACTTAAAATATTACCGAAAATTTTTGATCAATATTTCCCCTAAATTTATTTATGGGGTTTCCTTCTTTATACTTATTTTTTATTCTTTATCAAACAATTCATGGCTTAAATTCAATTCTAATTTTAGTAATATCATCTCCCCTTAATTAGTACTCATAAAACTTTATCCTGCCGACATTTATTGACCGAACAATTAAGGTTGAAACCTCTACATATTAAGGAGAAGAAATGATTTTTTTTTAGTTAATTATATCAATTTTTAGGACAGGTAATTGTTTGAATCCTCTGCATTAATAAGTATTTAAATAGACATAATATAAATCATAAATACCATCCTTAAATTATTTTAATCTGAGTTAACTATGAATTTTTACTGAGAATAATTGCTGGATAAATAAATAACTAAATAAATCCTGAAAAAGAGCTTTTACAATTCATTTTATACAGCTATATCTATATATTTGTCTTTTTTTTTCAATATTTATTCCTTCTTCCCTCTTCCGTAGAGACGTTGCATGCAACACAATTTGCAACAAAAATTTATCAGGCTTGGTATAAACAGGTAGTAGGAAGTAGGGCATAAAAAATATACTTGTGTGCTTGAGCAGTGGATTTAAAAATCATCTTTCCTAGCAATTAGCCAATTATCAAATATACAATTAATTTTGTTTAACTACTTAAATACTGAATTTTAGGAGTCGTTAAATTAGCGATCGCCTGCGTTAAAATTATCAAGTTAAACAGAGAAATTTAATTATAGTAAATCTTTAACCAAAACTTAAATTTATTTTAATTATTATATGTTACTGTAATAAATAAATTTATATATATGTGGAAAAAATTTAATTTAATGAATTTATATTATCGTATTTTCTGGAGTACAGCCTTAACATTAGCTAGTCTATTAACCACATATATGACTGCTTTAGCTTCTGCAAAAAATACCAGCCTTTTGATTGACTCTAATAATAATAACTCTTATAAAAATCTTGTAGAACAAGCAGAAAATTTAGCGAAAAATACCATCGATAGAGAATTCAAAAGTAATCCCAAAATCACAGAAATTACTATCACTATATTAGGAGAGCGTCAGAGTCAAATAGTACCTATCCTACGTTCAAAAATATCTCGTGCTGAATGGCAAAAAAATGCAGAAATTGATAATTTGACTAGATATTTTGCCGATGCCAAATACTTATTAAACTTTGATAGTGAAACTACACCTAAAACTCAACCTAAAACTCCTGAATCTTCTCCTCAAATTCCAGCCCCACCTCCACCATCACCTGATACTCAACCTATAGTTCCTCAACCTCAAAAATCTCCTCAACGGCAGCCAAAATCTAAACCTCCAATATTTCCTTCTGATGAAGATGACGCCAAAGAGATAGATGATTAAGCACTTTTTGAGAATTCTTTTTTATTCTTCCCTGGAATTAGTTTGAAACAGTATGAAGTTTAGGTAAACTTTTTTCATTTACAACCTACAATTTAATCCTCATAATTTATCGATTAACCAAAATTTAAACAATACTTTAATTAAGCTTAAACTAACTATAAACTCATCATAAATTTATCTAGGTAGACTTCTGAAGGCAGTATTTAAAGCAACCAACTATACAGACAAGATTTTAGGTTAGAAATACTGCTCGCAATAGATTGAAAATTTGTAATCTACCGCCTCTCTGTAGAGGGAAGAAGAACTAGAAAAAATTTTATGTCTAGACTAACTCGTAGAAAACTATTAATGTTCTTCGGATGTAGCGCAGCAGCTACAGCACTATCACCAAAAATTGGCAATTTTTTAGGTAGTAGCTCCGAAATAGCTCAAGCTCAAACCGGGGGTCTGAGCTTCACACCACTAAAACTGGCACATCCTTTAGAAGCTTACCAAACTAACCCTAGCTTTGTACCTTTAGGAATAGGTGGAGAAGGAGGTACTATAGAAGCAGGTGTAGATGTAGCACTACAATCCTATCAATACTTCGATGATGTAATAGTACCTCCGGAATATGAAAGGTATGTAATTGTTAGTTGGGGCGATCGCGTATTTCCTAACCCACAAGAATACTTTGGTTATAATTCTGACTATGTAAGTTTTATTCCTATTAATGGTAATCCTGATGATGGTTACCTATGGAATAACCATGAGTATGTCTCCTATCCAATGTCACCATTATTAGCACGTAGTGACGACTTAGCTGGTTTCCCTACTACAGACCAACTTGTACTTGGTTTAGACTTATCTCAAACCTCTGTATTCACCTTGGGTGAATTTGCTTATAACCAAGGTGGTTCTATTGTCAGAATTACAAAAAGTGGTAATCGTTACGCTCCTGTAGCAGATGATGCTAATCGTCGGATACATCTTTTATCTGGACTAGGAATTAACTCTGAACGTTCAGATGGTTATCAAGGTGTTACAGTTTGGGGTACAGGTAGCTATCAGACTGGAGACCAGAACTTTTTAGTAGGTACTGGACCTGCTGCTACTGATGTATTTCCTCTAAGTTCCGATGGACTTGGTAATAGAATCATTGGTACAGCATTCAACTGTTCTGGTGGTACAACTCCTTGGGGTACAATTCTAACTGCCGAAGAAAACTTCCAAGGTAGCGTTACTGAAGCTGTACTACCTAACGGCACTCAAACTGGCTATGATGATGAAGGCATAGGTTTTGCCTTTGGTTTAGTAGGTGAAAAGTATGGTTGGATGGTAGAAATTTCTCCAGCAGACCCAAGTTTCCGAAACAGAAAGCATACAGCTTTAGGTCGTTTCCGCCATGAAAATATTGCGTTCCGAGTAGAAGCAGGTCAACCATTAGTAGCTTATATGGGAGATGACCGTCGTGGTGGTCATACCTGGAAGTTTGTAAGTAATGGTACTGTTTCTAATCCTACTGACCCAAATAATAGTCAATTATTTGAGAGTGGAACCCTTTATGCTGCACGACTAAATCCTGATGGTAGTGGTCAGTGGATTCCATTAGTTCCTGGTACACCTACTAATCCTCTATCACCAAGAGAACTTGCTGAAGCTGAATTAAATGCTTTTGGTGAAGCTCAAAGAGATGGCCGAATCCGTCTACCTCAACGTGCTGGTATTGCAGGAGCAACTGAAGATGGTGGTTCTTTCGTTGTAGACCTGACTAATGAAAGTGTACTATCTGGTTATCAAGGCAGAACTCTAGGAGATTTTTACACCAACCAAGGTGCGATTTTAGTTGATGCTTTCTTAGCTGCTAACTTAGTAGGTGCTACTCCTACTGCTCGTCCTGAAGATGTGGAAGTTCATCCTGGTGATGGTAGTGTATTTATCGCTTATACAGATGGTGGAGCAGGTGGAGATGGATATCCAGACTCCAGGGTATTTGTTGTAAGTAAATACTTTGCTGATGTTGATGCTACTCAAGCTTTTGGCGGTATATACCGAATCATTGAAACCAACAGCGATGCTACAAGTCTCACTTTTAGTTGGTCAGCTTTTGAGCAGAGCGGAGAAGATGGTGCTATTAATGGTGCAGGTTTTGCTAATGTAGATAACCTAGAAATTGATACTCTAGGTAATATCTGGGGCGTAACAGATATGTCTACTAGCAGTCATAATGGTTTTAACACTGGTGCTGCTGGAGAGCTAAGAGATATTGACCATACTCAAACTGGAAGTGTTGGTAACTTGAGAGGAACATTTGGTAACAACTGGGTGTTCTATATTCCTGTTGTTGGACCCAATGCTGGATTGGTTGTACCTTTTGCTTATGGCCCTCCTCGTTGCGAAATTACTGGACCATACTTTATCAGAAATAGTAGTGGTGCAGATGAAACTCTACTATTAGCTGTGCAACACCCTGGTGAAAGTGTTCCTATTGGAGATGGAGTTCAACTAGGTCGGGATATTGAGATGTTAAATTTAGATGGCACTCTCTTCACTCAGCAGCGAACTGTACCTCGTGGTAGTAATTGGCCCAGTAACATAGGGTATACAGGTACCCCTGGAGGTAGTTTTAATGGTTTACTACCACCAAGACCTTCTGTAATTGCTGTTACTCGTAGAGATGGTGGTGCTTTTGTTTAATATTTTAGCTTGACCCTAGGAGGTCTAGTAATAGACCCAGGGCCAACGCATCTTATTTTGAAGTTCTGACAGGGCAAGGATATCAGGCTTATAAGTATTTATACTCATTACCTCTCTAAAGCTTAACAGTAGAAACTTCTAGAATTTAGATGCGTTTTCCCTGGTAGTAGACCGACACAGTTGAAAAGCACTCAGCAGTCAGCGGTCAGCTCTCAAGGCGTATGATGGGGGGTCAAGAGAAGCCACTCCGCGTCTACAAAGCTCCATCAAAGCACACCACGCGCTTTTTCAAATAAGCTTGGGGGATGTCGAACCTGTCGATTTTAGCTGTTTGCGTAGCATCCCGCAGGGAAGCGCTGATAGCTTGTTAAGCTTGACACGCCAGTAGTTTTAAACTTATTCCTGGAGATATTTAATCAAAAAAAATATATATGATTATTTCACTAAAAGTAGTATCATATTTAAGATTGATAACCTGTAACATAAGGAGAAATAAATGGAACTATCTGATTTCATTGAGAATAAGTTGAACGATTACGCAAAATCTATAATTGAGGGAAGTGCGAAAAGAGATGAAATTGCCCTAGGTGAAATGACTTTCTACATGACTTTACGTAGGGCATTAACTGGAAAGGCAACCCTTCAAGATATTGGTATGTTGGATGCCATCAACGATACCTTACAAGAAAAAGGAGTTATCGAACCAGGAAAATCTTTCTACAAATAAAAGAAAGTCAAATAAAATTTTTAAATGTTATCTGCTTGTCGAGGGAATTTAGAGATTAATAATGTCGCTTCTTGAATTTGGCATTATTTGCATTAGAAAAAAGTGGTGAAACTTTGCCATTATCAAGAATTACAAGAAAAAAGCTAACATACAGTTTTAACTGTTTCAGTGGCCTACTTTTGACTTTAAGCACCTAACTAAAGTCTATTATTTGTCCTGAACTTCTTCTTTCATCGGTACAGGAAGTTGAGAAAAATCTGGTAATCTCACAAGCTCCTTTTCTTTTTCTGTAATTGCCAATGGTAGACGTAGAGGTTCAGATTTTTCTTCAATTAAATAAGTAGCTACAGGTAATGTTCTTTCTAAATCATCTAATGCTCTAGGAATTACCATTACAGCATTTAAATCTCCAATTCTTTCTGCTTCATACATTCCAGCTTCCACTGCCACTGCCACATTAGAAACCGAACCGCGAACAATAGCAGTACATAAACCTGCTCCTGTAGTTTCATAAGCAGTCAACTGTACATCACCAGCTTTGAGCATTGCGTCACAAGCTCCCACCATTGCAGGAAAACCTTTAGTTTCTATTAAACCCACTGCCTTATTTTTAAACTGAGCTGATACTCTACCTTGAGATAATTTAAGTAAAAGACTGCCAATAGGTAGTACAGCTTCTAAATTAGGTAAAGGTCGAGGAATCACAGTATGAGAAATAAGTTGTCCAAATTCTTTGGCTGTTTCTGCTCCAGAGTCTATTGCTAAACGAACATCAGCAACACCACCGCGAACTACCGCAGTACAATATCCACTACCAATTTTTTCGTATCCTACCAGAATAACCCCAGATGACTTGAGCATCATATCAGCAGTACCAACTATGGCAGGAAAACTCCGAGTTGTGATTAAACCAAGAGCTGAATCTCCAAAGTTGATTGGCGATTCAAGAGATTCTAGATTATGGTTATTGTGGGTTTGTATTTTCATTTTCTATCTCTTTACTTCGGTGTAGCAGTGAACCCACGTGACATACTCCCACACTAAGCTGCCGCTATAGTGTGGGCTTCTCGTTTCGTAGCCCTGCTATTGCATCGGGCTCCACGAGCTTTAAAGACGGAATGCCCTACCGCCCTATTTTTGATATTTATCG
>NZ_JAAHGM010000105.1:4632-16427 GCF_010692625.1 Okeania sp. SIO2C2 | reverse complement strand
CCAGAGGTAATTATCAATTATCAATTATCCATTATCCATTAATGAACTCCTGTCTCCTGTCTCCTGTCTCCTGACTCCTAGATAAAAAAACTTGGTATTTATCAAGATACGCTCAGGGGTTCTATAGGACTTACGCAGTATAGCAATGTGCGCTGGCATATTTACAAATTACAAGAGGTGTCCAATAGCTAAAAGTCTTATATTATAGGTTTTTTATTCTCCCTTCCGGAGCTGTTGCCTGTTGCCTGTTGCCTGTTGCCTGCGCACAGCGCTATACAAAGTATTTCCGTAATTGCGACCGACAGGAAAGCAATCTCAAATCCCAATTTTTCGTACCTTATATCATGTTCCCCCTCCGGGGGAGCTACGCTAACGGTTGAATACTTATAAATGACTGTTGTGAGTCCTCAGGAGTCAGGAGGACCGAGTCAGGAGGAAATATTGGAGAAAAAGAACAAATATTCGTATTGGGGGTATTGATAATTTAAGTATTTGTTTGGTACTGTCGATACCCGGAGTCCTTAAATTTTATGATAACTGACCCGTCCGAACATGATATTATGCGTAATATCAAATCCGGTTGAACACTTATTATATAGTTGGGGGAGTAGGGGAGTAGGGGAGATTGAAGGCTTTAAGTATAGTTATAAACATATACTATATAACCGGATTCTATATAAGTCCTGTTTTACACAAACAATACCAACGGACATGATATTACTGATACATCGATTAATATTCAAGTGAATTAAATACTGTATCATGTCCGGATAATTAGGGTTTGCTTATGGCAGTCTTTTGTTCAACAATTAATAATTAATAATTAATAATTAATTATTACCTCTCCTTGAAAAGAAGAGGATTGACTAATCATGAAAATTTTTCTTCTCTTGGTCGATTGGAGGACAGCGAGGAGACCCGTTCTTACAGACCCGCTCCGAAGATCGCCATCCCACCTACGGGAAGCTACGAAGATCGACCGCTTATTATCCCCTTAAAAGGGGAGGCGCATACCCACAATTTTTCGGTAAGAGGAGGAGTCAGGAGTCAGGATGACCGAGTCAGGAGAAATGGGAATTATAGAGGAGATAGTAGGAAGAATCGTCCCTTAATTTTTCTGCCCAACTCTTGACCAAAATCCGCTCATTTTTGAACCATTACCACCTAAAACCTCGTACTTTTTGATACTCAAAAAGGCTAAAACCTTTATCTGTAAATACTTTTAGATTTAATCAGCAAGCCCTAATTAGCGATCAAAAAAACTTTCTCCTTTTCCTCCTCTTCTTTCTTCCTTCTTTCTTTCCTCCTGACTCAGTCCTCCTGACTCGGTCTTCCTAAATAATTAAGATTAATATCATACACGCGCTTCACCAACGCCGATTTTTTGCTCAGTTAAGCTACAATAATAAAAAACCAAAAATCAAGATAATTGGGATATCAAGAAAAACTGCTTATGAATGCTCAAGCTACAGTTACAAATAAAGCATTATTAAATGGTAAAGGATTACCTCCTTTTGAATCGATTAAATCAGAATATGTAGTCCCTACAATGACAGAACTTCTAACAGAATTAGAGCAAGAATTAACAAACTTAGAAGCCACAGTTAAACCTACTTGGAATGACCTGGTAGAACCCATACAAAAATTAGTAGACCGTTTAAGTTGGAGTTGGGGAATAGTAGGGCATTTAATGGGAGTAAAAAATAGTCCCGAACTCAGAAAAGCTTATGATGAAGTACAACCAAAAATAGTAGAATTTTCTAATAAACTCAGCCAAAGCAAACCTCTTTATCAAGCCTTCAAAAAATTACACAATAGTGATAGTTGGCAAAATCTAGATTCAGGACAAAAACGCATAGTTGAAGCTGCTATCAGAGATGCAGAACTTTCTGGAGTAGGTTTAGAAGGGGAACAGCGAGAACGTTTCAACACCATTCAACTAGAATTAGCAGAACTTTCTACAAAGTTTTCCAATAACGTCCTTGATGCCACAAAAGCTTTTAGTCTCACATTGACAAACAAAGAAGAAGTCGATGGTTTACCTCCCAGTTTATTAAGTTTGGCAGCTCAAGGTGCCAGAGATGCTGGAGCAGAAAATGCAACTCCAGAAAGCGGACCATGGCGCATCACTCTCGACTATCCCAGTTTTGCGCCCTTCATGCAGCACAGCAAACGACGGGAGTTACGAGAACAACTATATAAAGCTTTTATTAGTCGTGCTTCTAGTGGGGAGTTAAACAACTATCCTTTAATTCAACGTATTTTAGAGCTACGTCAACAAAAAACTCAAATTTTAGGCTTTAATAGTTATGCAGAAGTGAGTCTTGCTAGTAAAATGGCACCGGGTGTCGAAGCAGTGGAAAAGTTATTAGAAGAGCTACGCAGCGTGAGTTATGATGCTGCAGTTACAGACTTAGAAGAATTAAAAAAATTTGCTGCCAGTAAAAATGCCCTAGAGGCAAATGACCTGAAACATTGGGATACCAGTTTTTGGGCGGAAAGACTGCGGGAAGAAAAGTTTGCTTTTACTGCCGAAGAGTTACGACCATATTTCCCACTACCCCAAGTTCTTGATGGTTTATTTGCTTTAGTCAAACGGATATTTGGTATTAATATTACTGCTGCTGATGGGGAAGCACCAGTCTGGCATCAAGATGTGCGTTATTTCCAAGTTAGTGATGAGAAAAATACACCCATCGCTTACTTCTATCTTGATGCTTATAGTCGCCCGGCAGAAAAACGGGGTGGTGCATGGATGAATGAATGTATTGCTCGCGCAAAGCTTATGGAAAATGGTAAAACTACTTTGCGTTTGCCAGTAGCTTATTTGCAATGCAACCAAACACCTCCTGTAGATGGTAAACCTAGTTTGATGACTTTTCGTGAGGTAGAAACTCTTTTCCATGAGTTCGGACACGGTTTACAACATATGTTGACAACGGTTGACTATGCAGGAGCTGCTGGTATTAATAATGTAGAGTGGGATGCGGTGGAGTTACCCAGTCAGTTTATGGAAAACTGGTGTTACGACCGCGCCACATTATTTGGAATGGCAAAACATTATCAAACAGGGGAAACTCTTCCAGAACATTATTATCAAAAACTTTTGGCTGCCAGAAATTATATGAGTGGCAGTGGGATGTTGCGTCAGTTGCATTTTAGTTTAGTTGATATTGAGCTACATCACCGTTATCAACCAGGTGGTGAGGAAACAGTGATGGATGTGCGTAACCGCATCGCTCAAACTACTACTGTGTTAGCTCCATTGCCAGAAGATTCATTTTTATGTGCCTTTGGACATATTTTTGCTGGTGGTTATGCTGCTGGTTATTATAGTTATAAGTGGGCAGAAGTATTGAGTGCTGATGCTTTTGCTGCTTTTGAAGAAGCTGGTTTAGAAGATGAAGTAGCGATCGCCACTTGTGGTAAACGTTTTCGAGATACAGTATTAGCATTAGGTGGTAGTTTGCATCCGATGGAGGTGTTTAAAACTTTCCGAGGTCGGGAACCTAATACTGAACCTTTGTTGAGACATAGTGGTTTGATAGCTACTGTGTAAACTAATAGACATCTCCTCCACGCATAGGCAGCTTTGCTGTAGGCAGTAGAGGGAAAGAATTTTTCTGTACGAATGTTTGTTACGAGGCACAGTAGTGGGAGCATCTTGCTCCCGTGCCTGTATTCCTTTTTGGGCATTGCTGAGAGGCCGGATGAATATTATAGAGGGAGTAGGCAGCTTTGCTGTAGGCAGTAGGGAACCCACCCCTAACCCCTCCTGGGAGGGGAAATAATTGATAATTTATGTGTGAGAATTGATTTGATTTGGGATTTTTACCAGATGTCTAATAGACATCTCCTCCACACATAGGCAGCTTTGCTGTAGGCAGTAGAGGGAAAGAATTTTTCTGTCCAAGGAGTGAAAATATCAGGAACGGGAAAATATCAGGAACGGGCAAGATGCCAATTCCACAAAACTATTAAAATCATCCCACATTTATGCAACGCCAACTTTATTATCAGTATTATCAGTAATTATCGGTCGTTATATAGAGTCAGGATGTATTATAACTTATGTTAGAAGTACAACTCTTGGTCAAGGAATTGACTTGAGTAACTGTCAACCATTTAATTATAAACATATATTATTTGTTCATAATGACTATATTGATAAATTCAAATTTACTCTTTATAAATAAATAAGCGATCGCCTCAAATAAATTCCTTATTTATTGATTAAAGGCAATACAGATTCAGAGCATATTTTTGTATTGTCTTGCAGCAACTAGTAGTTTGATATTTTGCATAATCTAATATCAGGAATATTGATATATTTAATCCTAAGGCGTTGGTAATTTGAGGTATGATATCATGTCCGGATCAGAGCGCGATAGAAGTCCATGACCTTTACGCGACCAAAAAACTTTATCCTTCTACTCCTGTTTCTTCTTCTTTCTTTTCTACTAACTCGGTCTTTCCACTCCTGGGAGGGGTTAGGGGTGTTCAACAATTAATAATTAATAATTAATAATTAATAATTAATAATTAATTATTACCTCTCCTTGAAAAGAAGAGGATTGACTAATCATGAAAAATTTTTTCTTTTTTCCCCTGAAAAGGAGAGGCGCATACCCACAATTTCTCGGTAAGTAATTAAGATTAATATCATACACGCCCTTTACCAACGCCAATCCTAATTTGGCTAGTTTCAAGAACAACCTATATCGACTTTACGAATTAAGATCAATTTCATTATTTTTTTTGATATAGTCAACCATTTAATGATAGAAAGTTTTTGATTTTATCAGCTTAAAGTAGGCCATTATTATCGTTGAAATATTGGACTTTATAACAAATTGGCCTGACCTGAATCCTTACCAAAAATTTAGCAATAATCCTTAATAAAATTTAACTCTATGGATAATTTCATCAGTGGTAAAATATATTATTAAGAAATGTTGAGCTTGTGCATCAAAAAACTTATACTGTAAGCATTCAGCTGTCAGCAATCAGCTATCAGCTATTGCTTTTAGTTGACGATCAAAGCTTTATTAATTGTCTTACTACAAAAGTTGGCTCCCTTGCTCTTAAAGTCTATATTAATTTAAGCACTGTCTTTAAGGAGAGAGTCTTGTTGCTGATAGCTGACAACTAATAGCTGTTTGCGCAGCATTCCGGAGGAAATGCTTACCTTATACTTGTTTATAGACAGAAGCCAAAAAATATCTGGATTGTATATTTTTAAAGACAATCAGAGAATGATTAGTGTCGCTAGAAATTGGCGATTAATTAATAAATAAGGAGCATTATAATGTCTGAAGTCGCGACTAAAAACCTCACCTTTTGGGATACTACCGACTATAAGTATCCAGGGTTTGGCCAAACAGCGCAAATCTCTGATGGTCTAGGAGGTACAATAGGTATAACCTACAATCAAATAGACTATAATGACCGTGGTTGGAAAGGAAAGCCAAATGGAGATACCCCCATTACAGAAGACCGCCTCCTATCTGGGGAAATAGAGAATAAATTTAGCTTAACAGGTAAAGTAAAAGGTATCACTGTTACTATGCCTCAAATCAGGACTATAGGACGTGAAAATAATTATTCTGTTACTCTAGATTTTAGTAACTACAAAGCTTCTCTAACTGGCTCAAAAGCAACTGATGGCGCTACCTGTGGTGACACATATTTGGCCATATCAAGATTTTTCAACGGTACTGCAGCTGGATATACAACCATAAAAGTCACAGCAACAACTCTAGATGGTAGTCCACTAAATTTAACTGACTGGAAATTATTCAACAGTGGCACTCTTGGCCAAGGGAACAATGCTCGTGTATTCCTAGATGCAGCGACTCAAACTATCTCTGGTAAAAACTCTCAAGGTAAACAAGAGTTTTGCCCAACTCCACCCAACCCAGGTACTTCTTTTGGCACAGATACGGGTCTAGGTTTGTTTCAGTTACCGAGCGACCAACGTTATACATCTATTACCCTTAGTTTCAAACAAAAAAAAATTAAAGGTGTAATACCTAATGATTTACATGATATTTATGTTGCTAGCAATACTACCTCTACAAGTCCAATTAGCAAAATGCCTGAAACTAAACCTATGGATATAAATAGTGGTTTACAACTGCATCTGCCATTGAATGAAATAGTGGAAAATGCTGAATCAGAAAAAGAAGTAGTTGATATTTCGGGAGGAAAACTCAATGGCAAAGTTCATGGTGCAACAATTGTTGCCGACTCAAACTTTGGTAACTGTTTAAGTTTTGATGGGGTAGATGATTATATCCAAATGCCGGAAATGAATATTGACTATTCAAAGGGTATTACTGTAGAAGTTTGGGTGTATTATAACAGTTTCAAGTACCAATCAAGAGTTATTGATTTCGCTAACGGTCCTGGTAAAAACAATATCATTTTTGGCAATCATACTACAACAAATGATGGATTATTAGTTGTG
Organism: Okeania sp. SIO2C2; assembly: GCF_010692625.1. Classification (NCBI taxonomy): domain Bacteria; kingdom Bacillati; phylum Cyanobacteriota; class Cyanophyceae; order Oscillatoriales; family Microcoleaceae; genus Okeania; species Okeania sp. SIO2C2. Next base: position 9,958 of record NZ_JAAHGM010000105.1, on the reverse strand, counting down.
TTTGTTGGTTCGACCAGAAAAGCTATTGAGGTAAAAGGGATACTCGAAGCAAGTAAGTGGCTCCATCTAACAGCAACAATTGATGAGTCAGGAAATGCCAAGGTTTATAAGAATGGTCAAGAAGTAGGGGGAGGGTTGGTAGCTGTCCCCAATAGTGTTAATCGAACCAAAAACTATATCGGCGTAAGTAATTGGTCAGGAACAGGATATTTTCACGGAAAAATGACAAACCTGCGGATTTATGACCGAGTATTATCACCAGAAGAAATTAACGAATGTATGAAAGTGGATGGAACTCCTCCACCAATGGATATAAATAGTGGTTTACAACTGCATCTGCCACTGAATGAAATAGTGGAAAATGCTGAATCAGAAAAAGAAGTTGTTGATATTTCAGCAGGAAAACTCAAGGGTAAAGTTAATGGTGCAACAATTGTACCTGACTCACGCTTTGGCAACTGTATCAACTTTGATGGAGTAGATGATTATATCGAAGTGCCTACAACAACTATTCCTGAAACTGGTGAAATCACAGTTAGTTTGTGGGCGAAGGGTGGCAACTCTCTACCTCAAAAGACTGCTATTTTTTGGGCAGCAGATCAAAGTAATCTTTATGTGGTGAATATTCATTTACCTTGGTCAAATAGTCACATCTATTTTGATTGTGGAAGTGGAAATTACGCTAGTTGTGACAGAATATTAAAATTAGCTGAGACTATTGATTTCAAAGCTAAATGGAATCACTGGGTATTTACTAAGAATGTTGCTACAGGCGAGATGAATATCTATCTCAATGGTAGTCTCTGGCACAACGGTACAGGTAAAAATCAACAACTAGGTTCAGCTACTATAGTGAAATTAGGTTGTCAGGCTAATAAGTTCTTCTATAATGGTAAAGTTGCTCATCTGCGGATTTATGACCGAGTATTGTCAAAAGAAGAAATTAACGAATGTATGAAAGTGGATGGAACTCCTCCACCTATGGATATAAATAGTGGTTTACAACTGCATCTGCCACTGAATAAAATTGTCGAAAATGCTGAATCAGAAAAAGAAGTTGTTGATATTTCAGCAGGAAAACTCAATGGTAAAGTTTATGGTGCAACAGTTGTAGCTGAACCACGCTTTGGTAATTGTTTAAACTTTAATGGGAATCATGATTATGTGATCATTAATCCCATGCCCAACTTTCCCTCGGAAGCAATGACAGTATTATGTTGGGTTAGATCGAACAACCAACAGAAAGAAGGTACAGTTATCTCATACGCCAAATCTTCAGCACAGAGGTATAACGAGTTTCAAATATACAATATTAAAAATATCACACCCACTGTTAATAACAAGTGGTATAGTACGGGAGTTGCTTTCAACGATGGTGAATGGCATTGTGTAGCAATTACTTGGCAAAGTAGCGATGGACAATTTAAAGTGTACAAAGACGGAAAAGAAGTACACTCCAAAGTCATTAGTCAAGGAAATCCAATTGCCACTGGAGGCGCACTGGTATTAGGGCAAGAGCAAGATAAGTTGGGAGGAGGATTTGCAGTTAATCAAGCTTTTCAAGGACAAATGGCTCATCTGCGGATGTATGACCGAGTATTATCTCCAGAAGACATCAATGAATGTATGAAAGAAGATGGAACTCCTCCACCAATGGATATAAATCGTGGTTTACAATTCCATCTGCCACTGAATGAAATAGTCGAAAATGCTGAATCAGAAAAAGAAGTTGTTGATATTTCAGCAGCAAAACTCAAGGGTAAAGTCAATGGTAATCCCAAAATTTTAGATGACTCACGTTTCGGCAATTGTCTAAACTTCGACGGTGTGGATGATTATATCCAAATACCAGAAATGAATATTGACTATTCACAAGGTTTGACTGTCGAAGCTTGGATACACTATAACAGCTTTAAGCATTGGTCAAGAATTATTGACTTTGGCAATGGTACTCCAAATAACAACATTGTATTTGCTAACGAAACCACAACAAGCAATCTATGTTTCGATAGTTTTAAAGGAACAACTTCCAACAGGGTACAAGCAAATGGAAAGCTAGAGTTGAGCAAATGGCTACATTTGGCAGTAACAGTTGATGGTTCGGGGAAGACTAAAATTTACAAGAATGGTACAGAAGTAGAGAGTGGGTTAATCAATCTTCCCAACAATACCAATCGCGCTAACAACTATATTGGTAAAAGTAACTGGTCAACAGATGGATATTTTCAGGGCAAAATGTCAAATCTGCGGATGTATAACCGAGCATTATCAAAAGCAGAAATTAACGAATGTATGAAAGTAGATGAAACTCCTCCACCTATGGATATTAACCGTGGTTTACAATTGCATCTACCACTGGATGAAATAGTGGAAAATGCTACTAAAGAAAAAGAAGTAGTTGATGTTTCTCCAGCAAAACTCAAGGGTAAAGTCAATGGAAAACCAATAGTTGTAGCAGACTCCAAACTTGGCAATTGTCTAAATTTTGACGGTGTGGATGATTATATCCAAATGCCAGAAATGAATATTGACTATTCACAAGGTTTGACTGTCGAAGCTTGGGTAAACTATAACAGCTTTAAGAGTTGGTCAAGAATTATTGACTTTGGAAATGGTCAAACTAAGGACAACATTCTGTTTACTAATGAAGGTACTACTAAGAATTTACTCTTAGATGTTTATAAAGGTGCTACTCAAAACAGGATTAAAGCGGATGGAATGCTAGAGTTAAACCAGTGGGTTTATTTAACAGTAACTGTTGATGGGTCAGGTAGTGGCAAAATCTACAAGAATGGTGAAGAAGTACAGAGTGGTTTAGTACATCTACCTAATAATCTTAATCGCACTAAAAATTATATTGGCGATAGTAACTGGTCAGCGGATGAATTTTTTCATGGCAAAATGTCAAATCTGCGACTGTATAACCGAGCATTATCTCCTGAAGAAATCAATGAATGTATGAAAGTAGATGGTACTCCTTCACCTAAACCTATAGATATTAATCGTGGTTTACAACTGCATCTGCCACTGAATGAAATTGTGGAAAACGCGGCTAAAGAAAAAGAAGTTGTTGATGTTTCAGCATCAAAGTTCAATGGAAAAGTCAATGGAGCAACAGTTGTAGCAGACGATCGCTTTGGTAACTGCTTAAACTTTGATGGGGTTGATGATAATATCCAAATACCGGAAATGAATGTTGATTATTCAAAAGGTTTTACTGTAGAAGCTTGGTGTTACTCCAACAAGTTTAAAAATTACTCAAGAATAATTGACTTTGCCAATGGTCCTACCGAGGACAATATCATTTTTAGTCATTATGTCAACAATTCGATCTTATTAGCGTTATATCTTGGTTCAAAGAGAAAAGAGTTAATCCTAAATCAAGTATTTGAAAATAATCAATGGCTTCATTTAGCAGCAACAGTAGATCAATTAGGGAATGCCAAAGTTTATAAAAATGGTCAACAAGTAGGGGAAGGGTTGCTAGCTATCCCCAATACTGTTAATCGCACCAAAAACTATCTTGGCAATACTCAAAACGCTAAAACTCCAATTTATTTTCAGGGCAAAATGTCGAACCTGCGGTTGTATAATCGACCATTATCTCCTGAAGAAATTAACGAATGTATCAAGGTAGATCAAACACCTCCACCTGTGGATATAAATCGTGGTTTACAACTGCATCTGCCACTCAACGAAATAGTCGAAAATGCGACTAAAGAAAAAGAAGTTCTTGATGTCTCAGTATCAAAGCTCAATGGTAAAGTCAATGGGGAACCAACAGTTGTAGCAGACGATCGCTTTGGCAATTGTTTAAACTTTGATGGAGTAGATGATTATATCGAACTGCCAACAGCAACTATTCCCGAAACAGGTGAAATCACAATTAGTTTCTGGGCAAATGGTGGCAAGTCTTTACCCAAACAGAATTCTATTATCTTGGCACAAGATCAAAGTAATCACAGGGTAGTCAACATTCATTTACCTTGGTCAAATAGTAACGTATACTTTGATTGTGGAAATACAACTACTACTGATAATAGTTATGACCGTATCGAAAAACCATCCCAGGCAAGTGACTTTAAAGATCGATGGACATACTGGGTATTTACCAAGAATGTGGCTACGGGTGAGATGAAAATCTATCTTAATGGTAGTTTGTGGCAAAGTGGTGTTGGTAAAGAAAATCCTCTAAGCTCAATTACTCAGGTTAAATTTGGTTGTGGTTATGGTTTTTATAATGGTAAAGTTGCTCATCTACGAATTTATGACCGAGCATTATCTCCTGAAGAAATCAATGAATGTATGAAAGTGGATGGAACTCCTCCACCGATGGATATTAATCGTGGTTTACAACTGCATCTGCCACTGAATGAAATAGTGGAAAATGCTGAATCAGAAAAAGAAGTTGTTGATGTTTCCACAGCAAAACTTAATGGTAAAGTCAATGGGGAACCAGCAGTTGTAGCAGACGATCGCTTTGGCAATTGTTTAAACTTTGATGGAGTAGATGATTATATCGAACTGCCAACAGCAACTATTCCTCAAACAGGTGAAATTACAATTAGTTTCTGGGCAAATGGTGGCAAGTCTTTACCCAAGTACAATTCTATAATAGTTGCATACAATCAAAGTAATCACAGGGTGGTTAACGTTCATTTACCTTGGTCAGATAGTCAGATTTACTTTGATTGTGGAAATACGACTACTTCTGATGACAGTTATGACAGAATACAAAAAGTAGCTCAGGCTGTTGATTTTAAAGATAAATGGACTCACTGGCTATTTACTAAGAATGTTTCCACCGGCGAGATGAAAATTTATCTTAATGGTAGTCTCTGGCATAGTGTTACAGGTAAAAATAAACCACTAGGTTCAGTTTCTCTAGTGAGATTTGGTTGCGATCCTGGTACATTGTTCTATCATGGTAAAGTTGCTCATCTACGGATTTATGACCGAGTATTGTCACCAGAAGAAATTAACGAATTGATGACAGTTGATGAGGCCGATGGAACAGACAGCACATCAACAACTGATGAGACTGAGACCACTGGTGAAACAGATAGCACATCAACAACTGATGAGACTGAGACCACTGGTGAAACAGATAGCACATCAACAACGGATGAGACTGATGCCACTGGTGAAACAGATAGCACATCAACAACGGATGAGACTGAGACCACTGGTGAAACAGATAGCACATCAACAACGGATGAGACTGAGACCACTGGTGAAACAGATAGCACATCAACAACGAATGAGACTGATGCCACTGGTGAAACCGACAGCACATCAACAACGGATGAGACTGAGACCACTGGTG
>NZ_JAAHGM010000105.1:0-4622 GCF_010692625.1 Okeania sp. SIO2C2 | reverse complement strand
AGCACATCAACAACGGATGAGACTGAGACCACTGGTGAAACAGATAGCACATCAACAACGAATGAGACTGATGCCACTGGTGAAACCGACAGCACATCAACAACGGATGAGACTGAGACCACTGGTGAAACAGATAGCACATCAACAACGGATCAAACTCCTAAACCTATAGATATAAATAGTGGTTTACACCTCCATCTCCCGCTCAATGAAATAGTAGAAAACTCAGCAAAAGAAAAAGAAGTAGTTGATGCTTCAGACGGAACACTCAATGGCAAAGTTTATGGTGCTGAAGTCATAGCTGACCCTAACTTTGGCGACTGTATAGGTTTTGATGGAGTAGATGATTATATCGAACTACCCCCAACCGCTATTCCCGAAACTAATGAAGTCACAATTAGTTTTTGGGCAAATGGCGGAGAGTCTCTACCCAAACAAAGCTCTATCTTGTTAGCAGAAGATAAAACTAATAACAGGGTAGTTAATATTCACTTACCGTGGTCAGACAGTACCGTATACTTTGATTGTGGAAATAAAACCTCTTCTTTTGACAGAATTGAACAATTAGCTCAAGTCTCTGATTTTAAGGGTAAATGGAATCACTGGGTATTTACAAAGAATATTACTACCGGTGAGATGAAAATCTATCTCAATGGTAGTCTGTGGCAAACTGTTACAGGTAAATATCAAGAATTAAGTCAAATTACTCAAATTAAATTGGGTTGTGGTTATGGGTTCTATGAGGGTAAAGTTGCTCATCTGCGAATTTATGACCGAGTGTTATCTCAAGAGGAAATTAACGAACTAATGAAAGTAAATCAACCTGCTACCACATCAACGACTGGTGAAACAGACGCCAAATCAACGACTGACGAAACTGATACTACCCAAAAACCTATGGAATATCGGATTTATCAGGTCAAAGGTAATCCCACAATCAAAACTGGATATTCAGCGTCAGAATGGACTGCAGTTATTGCGGGATTTAATTCCGGAGCAAAGCAAAAACACAAAGCTTCAGCATTGACGATCATGCCTGTTGTTGAGGATGAAGAATGGAAAATTAAGTGCGATATTAAAGATACAGACGATCGCTATTGGGATGTAGCGGTTTTATTTATCAAGAATAATATGGTAAATAGGGTCAACAACTTTTATCGTTAGATAACTGTAGTCTAAAACAGAATTTGAGAGAATTTTTTGGGGTGGCATTTTAGCTGCCCCTTTTGATTTATATAGAACCCATTTGAGATCTATATAGCCCACATTCCGCACCACAAAATGTAGTATCGAATCAGGAGTCAGGAGTCAGGAGACAGGAGACAGAATTTTAGAAGAAAATCATAGCTGCCGCGATCGAGTACACGATCAAGCAAGTATTTATGCTTAATTATTTACTCGGAAGCATGATCGACGAAAAAAGTAATTGAGATGATTTGCATAGTATAAATACCTACCAAGCTACGGATTTATATACTACTTTTAATGCTACAAATTGACGTGCGGAATGTGGGATATAGGGTTTGCGTATGGAAAGTTTTTTAGTAGGGGTAGTAGACAGGAGACAGGAGACAACCCACCCCTCGCCCCTCCCCCGACCGTGGAGGGGAAGACAGGAGAAATGGATCGGGAGCGAGGAGGTAGGAGTTAAGAATTGTCTCTCAATTTTTCTGCCATAATCATCCCAAAATACTAGCTTTATGCAGCTCTTGCCACCGAAAAGCTGGTACTTTTTTCAACTCTAAAACGCTAAAACCAATTTCAGTCAATACTTTTATAATTAATCAGCAAGGCCTATATAATTATGGTAGTCAAGTCTTTTCGCGCATTAATTTTGAGGAAAAATCTGAAGAAGGAGTGTTGAATTTTTTGTATTATTTCTCCCCACATCTTCCCTCTTACCTCCTGTCTCCTGTCTCCTGTCTCCTGTCTCCTGTCTCCTTCTGCCTTCTGCCTTCGTTTATAAAATTAGCGGTTTTACAAAAATTGTTTTTGCTTCTTCTCTCCTAATTGCTAATTCTGTACTGATACCTACTCTGATATGAAGTGGTCCGCAAAAGCAACTTTTTCGTAACACCATTATTTGTTTTTCTGGCACAACTCCCATAGCTTTAAGACGTTTGACTAATACTTCACCATAAGTATCTATTTCAATTCTTTTAATGATTGCTGGAATTTGGATATCTAGACAAGATAAATCTATCAGTTGTGTAGTAGTTTTACTATCTAAATCTTGCTGATTTTCTGCGTCAAAAATTATTTTTTCTGGATGATTAGACAACATTTTAAAATTAGTATTTTTATCTTTATGACTGTGAAGTATTACTCAATATTTTGATAATTCAAATATATTAAAAAATATCATTAAGGTTAATCAAAGTATGTTCTACTAAAAGAATAGATGCTTGAGAATTGGGTTTATATCAAATCCGCTCGGGTTCGGTATAAAAAAAATTTTCATCTTCATCCAAGAGCAAATGTTTCGCGCATTCTCTTCCCTCCTGACTCCTAGATTAACTATCCAATTACACCGATGCTACCGGATTTGATATTATTTGTGAAATTTTTAATATAAATCTGACCAGATGTAGACTGGATATTTTTGAAACTATCAATAAGTTTTTTTCTGGATTTTCTACTCCTATTAGAGAATATTTATCAAATAAATATTAGATCGCGTAGGGTGTGAAGTGTGTTACATAAAGCACTATCCCACAGCACATGGTGGGTTAGGTTTGAAACCGACAATGATTCCAGAAATGGTAAGTGTGCCACCACAAACCCCACTTAATCTTTTGTTTACAAACAGCTCCTTACTCAAAATTGATATTACAAAAAAATTAGCTTTTTTAGAAAAAAAAAACATAACTGGTAATATTTTAGTTGAATAGCACTCTAATTATAATAAAATACTTTACTTTTTATGAGCATATTACTAATGAATGCTATAGAAATTTGTTATAGGATATAGCGTTTCTCAGTAAGCGTGAGGTACTTTTATCTTTCTTCCCTGTTGCCAGATGAGCTGTTGCCTGTTGCCTAAAACCTAGAATTTTGTACCTCACGCTTTTTGGGAATTGCTATAGTATTAATCTTTAATTGAAAAAATCTCATGCCTCGACCTACCTTATATATTGCTATTACTAACCATGGATTTGGTCATGTTGTACCCATATCATCAGTTGCTAATCTGGTGCAAAAAATGTGTCCAGATGTTTTATTAATTATGGTGACAACTGCTCCCCGTTGGTTATTAGAATCTTATATTTCTGGTGATTTTATTTATCGTCCCCGTGCTTTTGATGTGGGAGTTATTCAATCAGACAGTATCACAATGGATAAACAAACTACCCTAGAAAAATTGAAAGAAATTCGGAGTAAAGAACGGTCAATTATTGCTGGAGAAGTAAATTTTATTAAACAAAATCGAGTAGATTTATTATTAGCAGATATTCCGCCACTTGCTGCTAAAATTGCTCAAGCTGCCGATATTCCTGGTTGGATGTTGAATAATTTTGGTTGGGATTTTATTTATCGTCCTTGGGGTGGTGAATTTCTAGAAATTGCTGATTGGATAGGAGAATGTTTTGGGCAGTGTGACTGTTTATTTCGTCTCCCACTCCATGAATCTATGGGCGCTTTTCCTAATATTGTTGATGTTGGTTTGACTGGGGGAACTCCACGTTATCAACCAGAAGAAATTCAAGCAAAATTTAATATTCATACAGACAAAGAAAAAACTATTTTACTTACTTTTGGCGGTTTGGGTTTAGACAAGATTCCCTATCAAAATCTTTCTCGTTTTCCTGACTGGCAATTTATTACATTTGATAGTAATACCCCTGAACTTCCTAATCTAATAAATGTCAGAAAAGAATTTGAAAAAATAGATAAAAATTCACCAAATATTCGCCCAGTAGATTTGATGCCGATTTGTGGCAGGATTATTTCTAAACCAGGGTATAGCACCTTTGCTGAAGCTTTACGTTTAGAAACACCTATTTTGTCATTAGTCAGAGAAGGTTTTGCCGAATCAAAGTTATTGTTAGAAGGTATTCAAGATTATAGTTATCATCAAATTTTACCTCCAACAGAATTTTTTGATGGTGATTGGGAATTTCTCAGACGACCCTTACAACCACCTCGTAAATCTGAAAAATTAGATAAAAATGGTAGTGAAGCGATCGCTCAAGCTGTTGTAGATTATTTACAATAATTATTTTCAACTCTCCAATTATTTTATTCAAGGAAAACAATTATGAACCCTAAAATTAATATTAGTAACTTCATTAAAATTGATATGAACAGTCTCATTGGAACTGGAGTTGAAATCGTATTTATAATATGTTTATTTGTAGCAATTAAATTTGTTGTCGGCAGAGCATATAAACAATTAATACAAGTATCATCAGTCAAAAAAAAGAAAAAAGAGGTTGAATTTATCTACCAAAATATTCAGATATTCTTAACTGTAAGTTGTTTACTACTATGTCTATTAGTGGCAGGAATTAATGGATGGCTTATTTATCAAGGAAAAAATTTAATCGAATACCAAACTTATTTGATTAAAAATATTTCCTTTAATTACTTGCTAGTTATAGGAATTAGAGTCCTCAAAATCT
>NZ_JAAHGM010000104.1:0-16463 GCF_010692625.1 Okeania sp. SIO2C2 | reverse complement strand
TCTTCCCATAATTATTGTCCTCATATTGCTGGCTATTCTATTCCACTATTTTAGTTGTGGAGCGTCCAGAACGTCTATTTTTGGCTGTCTGTTTTTAACGATCGCTTGTTTTTGGTTGTCTGTTTTTTGCGTTGGCGGAGCAAGTGCGGCAGCTATATCGCTTGTCTTAGCAAGAGTAACTTTTGACTGGCTATTCTAATGCACCATTTTAGATGAAACAGTCCAGTACGTTGTATACGACGCTTGTCATAGTTAGTAAGTGCAGTTTGTAAATCTGGAAAATTGTACAAATATGCAGCAAGTTCGTAAGCGTCTTCAAAAGTGGTATTAGCTCCTTGACCTCCTCCTGGTGACATCCCATGAACGGCATCCCCCAATAATGTCACCCTACCATAACTCCATTGCTTCAATGGCAGTCTTTCGCAGATTGGTGTTTCTAAAATGCTATCAGCATCAGTTGCTGCCATCATTTCTAATATTGGTTTCATCCAATTACAAAATTCTTTGAGAACCCGATACTTTGTTTCAGCAGCACTGGGAGAGACAAAAGATTCTGGAAATAGTTTACCAGCAGACCAGTTAATTTTCCCTTGACCTAGAGGGTACAAAATCATTGCAGTTTGTTCTCCTCTAATTATTAGACCTTCATCCGGTAACAGTAATTCGTCTCTATAGTCAACAATAGCACGCCAACACATACTACCAGCATAAGTAGGTTGCCCATCACCTATTAATATTTCTCTGACTCTAGAATTTATGCCATCAGCTCCAATAAGTAGGTCTACTTCAACAGTTTTTCCATTTTCAAATTTGGCAGTAACAGTATTTTCATTTTGCTCAAAACTGACGCAACGATGATTCAAGTGAATGACTTCTGATGGTAGTTCTGATGCTAGAATATGTTGCAAATGCCACCACCAAATAGCAAATGTTAGGTCTTGATCTTTTGGCATCATGGGAGTTTTGGTCGTCCAAACTGTTTCTCCAGTACTTGTTTTCAAGGTTGTTCTCTGCACTTGAAAACCCAAACGTCTTAGTTTATCTACTAAACCAGGTTTAATTGCATCCAGACATCTCAAACCATTAGGTTTTAAAGATACACCCGCTCCTACTGGACGAAATTCTCTCGCCTTTTCATAGACATGGGCATCAATACCTTGTTTTCTCAGAGCGATCGCTGTTGCTAAACCACCAATACCTCCACCGATAATGGCAACATTCTCCACAACAGGTTTTGACATTTCTCTCATTTTGCTTGTTTCCTTTTTGTTGGTATTTTTTGTTATAGTGCAACTGTTTCTTGCCAAGGTTTCAGACGCGACCCTGAATTTGGCTGATAATCATATACCCAATCTCGAAAGTTATCAGATTTCTGCCGTGATTGTTGATTTGTTTGTTGAGTAGGTTGATAATAGCGTTTTTCACCCTCATAGCTTGACTTCTGTCTAACTGTAAGAACTGCATTATTGAGGATTCACTAAGTTCTACAGCATGAAATTTAAAAAAATCTCTTAGGTCAATCTCATAAGCTTTTCTAGTATGAGGCGATCGCTTATTGGCGACCATCTCCTGCCACAAACTCTGTTCCTGTTCCAACTGACTTACTTATACTTGCCAATTGTCGCTTTTAGTAGATACAATGGACATAATTTGGATGATGGGTTAAGATTAATTAACTATCACCTAATAAATAAGTAATAATACTCAAGTATTATTACTTATGCACTTTATTTTGTCAAGGAAATAAATTACTAAAAAACTAAACTGGACAAATAGGTCTAGGCAAATCATAATTACAAAAAGTAACAAGTGTTTGCTGAAATAGAAACTTTGGCACAAAAAAAAGGGCTATTAAGCCCTGAAGATTAATTTACATTTGAACTATTTTCTGACAAGTTAAAAGAAATCTGCTGAAGTCAACCCTGTTGCCCTGTTAAGTATAGCTATCCGTTCTCCAGTAGCAGTAACTTCTAGTAATGTACTCCCACTACTTTCTGTAAGAGTTAAATCAGTAAATGCTAAATCAGATAATAGTATCTTATCGGCTCCTATTTGAAAATCCGTAATTATATCAACGCCCTCGGTATTACCAAGTATAAAAAGGTCATTACCATTACCACCCTCAAGAAAGCCACAACCACTGCCACCGTTAAGGATGTCATTGCCATCTGCACCGACAAGTTTGTCACGGCCACTACCACCGATAAGGATGTCATTGCCACTACCAGCGTTCATATTGTCATTGCTGCTACCACCGATAAGGATGTCATCGCCACCATCACCGTTAAGAGGCTGTTTGTAAAGTTTTGTGAGATAAAGCGATCGCCTTAACACAAAATGATGATTATAATGATTGTCTCTCCTATGTAAAGAAAAAACTATCAAGCGTGACCTAACTGATGGACAGTGGGAAAATTTACAGCCTCTGATTCCTCCACCTAATTTGGGTGGTAGGTCTAGAAGTGTTGATATACGAGAAGTGATTAACGGTATTTTCGTTGCTTTACACAACGGTTGTACATGGCCGCAGGTTCCTCATGATTTACCACCTTGGCAGACAGTGGCTACTTACTTTTATCGTTGGCAACGTAATGGAGTATGGAAACAAATCAATGACACCAGAGCGAAAAAAAGTGAGAATTAAACAGGGCACAACTGAAGAACCATCGGCAGCTATCATTGATTCACAGTCAGTAAAAACGACGGAAAAAGGGGGGTGCGTGGTTATGATGCGGGCAAAAAGATCAAAGGCAGGAAACGACACATTTTAGTTGATACCCAAGGGTTGTTGTTAACTGTAGTAGTACACTCAGCTCAGATACAGGATCGCTTCGGGAGCCAAATCTGTATTTCTTCAAGCTAAACATGATGCCCCAAATCTGAAAATTGTTTGGGCAGATCAAGGCTACCGAGGAAAACTGGAGAAATCAGTGCCAATGGTTTGTGGGTGTAAACTCCCTATTGTTAACAGAACTGAAAAAGGGTTTAAAGTTTTACCCAGACGTTGGGTAGTGGAAAGAACTTTTGCGAGGGCGTGGCCGTAATCGTAGACTTTCTTGCATATTATGAAGAATATTCTCAAAACAGCGAAGCCTTTATTCATATTTCAATGATTCGTTTAATGCCCAAACGTTTAGCGTTGGCGGAGCAAGTGTGGCAGCTATATCGCTACTAATACTTCATAATTATTTAAAAACAGCCTCTGACCTTGATGACCCAGTTGCCCTCCCCGCTTTTTTCCCGTTGGTTTCTTTTTCTTTCCCTGCTGCCGATTGGGGGGGTCTGAAGTTGGTGGACTGTGGGAGTTCCTTGAGTTCCGGTCGAGCTTCTTTCTCAGTTGCTGGTTCTCGATTTCTAATTCTTTGAGAAGTTGGAACAACGGCTCTACTTGCTCTACCTTCAGGATTAACTGCACCACTATCCTTCTGACGCTGACCGGGGTCTGCTCCCAATCGTCGCCATCAATTCCTGGTATCGACCGTAGGTGCTGCTCATCCATGCCTCTCAGATTACCAGATTTCGTTCCCCCCCTGAACGGTTACGGTTAAATCAAGCTTCCGGTAAACAATCCTGAACTATCACCTAAGGCTAAAAAAGCAATTTGTTCATTAACATGATTGATTTCTGTATCAAAAGATTGGTCTTCATAGACTCTGGCTTCAAATCCTGAATTGCTAATTGATCCTAAGCGAATGTTGGCAGGATCAAGACCAAAATATGAACCGAGTTTGGCAAAGACGATGGGGATTTCATTGAAAGCTTGTTCAAAATTAACGGTTTCTGGAATATCTGTATGGGTGCTTTCCGTTAACCCTCCTTGCAAGAGAGTATCTCCATCATTACCCATGCCTTGGTCAATGGCTAACCATCCAATCGTTTCTGTTAGATGAGATCCACCATTTAAGGCTTCTTCTTCCTGCATAGTTAGGTCAAAACTATTAGCCGTCATATTTTTGGTACGAGTAGTCACCCAGTCTGTTCCATTGTAAGTTTGGACTTGGGTGAGCAGGGTAGGAGTTTGGTCAAATTCAGAGAGAGCAACAGTCTCAAATCCCTGAGAGGAGAGTAAATTCGAGTTTTGTGTTCCTGCTGAAATTCGGGTGCCATCACTCAGTTCCCAGTCTCCAGCTTCTACCACTAAATAAGAGACGGTTTCTGGAAAAACATGAATATCATCTTTATAGTTAACTTCTTGAATTCTTAGTTCAAAAGAGTTTCCAGTGACATTCTGTAAGCGAACAGTTGCTGGATCTGGTCCATTGAGGGTGGGGTCAGAAACGATGACGACAGGGTTAATGTAGTTCTGATTAAGAGTAATGGTTTGCCAATTGTGGTTAAGATTGGTGAGGGTTCCATATTCTCCGATGGTTTCTTGTGGAGGTTCAATTTCACCTCGACCAAACTTTTGAGTATAGTATTGCAGCTTTTTTTGAGTCTGTGTTAAATTAAGCCAAAATGCTGACAATATTCATAACAAAATTGCAGCTTTTTTTTGAGCCTGTATTAAATTAAGCCAAAATGCTGACAATATTCATAACATAATGATAAACAACTCAATGTTGACTAGAAATAAATTAGCTACGAAAATATCGGTTAGTTATAAAAGGTCTATTAAAAATTTTCGGAGTTTTTTTAATGATTCTACTTCTTCAATAGTTTTGTTACTAACCCAATCATTATCTGCGATACTGGTTGTATTTGTTTTTCCTGGTTTTAAAACACTAACTATTGTAGCAATTAAAGCTTTTTTATCGTCAAAAGGTTTCCATTTCAGAGGTTTAGATTTTTTCTCTTCTTCAGAAAAGTTATCTAGATATAATTTAGCTCTTTTCATATATTCTGGATAAGCTATTTCTCCACATTCACATAGCAAAGTATCTAAAACTCCTTTAGAAAGATTATCTGGTAATACATAAATACCTGTTCTAGGAATATTTTGATCTACAACGCCTGGTTGTTCAGGAAAATTAGGGAAAGACTCTTTGAGTCTTTCACGATATTCTGCTACTACTTTTTCAGGAGTATTTTTATCAGCATCAGCAATAATTCCAAATGCTGTTATATCGGTTTGATATTCAGGATAAATACAGAATGTATCATCTAAATTTTCAGCAAGATTACTACCTTTACCAACATAAATAGCTACAGATAAACTATCATTAAATAGAATAGAAGGCATATTTAATCGCGTGTACAACTTTCCATTGTTCGGATAAGTAGGAATAAATTTTTTCCAGAAATGGTCTAAATTTGATTCATTTCCGTCAATTTTTTTCAAACCTAAAAGTTTTAATAAATTGCTTACTAATGCTTGATCGTGATTACCTTCTACGGCAATAATTGAATATTTTACCATCTTACTTCCAGACCTAAATTTTCTCTAACTCTACCTAGTTTTGGTTGGTCAATTCTAACTGTTTTAGTTTGCATATCTTTTTGATATAAACGATATAAAACTAAGTCATTTGTTGACTCACTAGCATCCAACATTGCATCGACAGTTTCTAGACTATGGGTAGTAGCAAATAATTGTATATTCATTTTCCTACACCACTTAACTAACCAAGAAAATGAAGGAACTAATGCTTCAGTATGAATAGCAGTTTCTAGTTCATCAATTAGCAAAATACCGTCTTTTAATTTTGCTACATTTAAAGCTATAAAAAGTAACCGACGAACACCATCGCCAAAAGCACTTAGAGGAGTAATACCTAATGTTTTATGAATTACATAAAGGCGAGAATTTTTACCTGTGGGGTCGAGGATTTCTAAATCAATAATGTCTGAATCTATCATTGAAATTAATTCTACTACTTCTTGTTTAAAACCTTGGAAAGTTGTCTGGGTGAAAAGTTTAGATAAAGGTTCAATTTTATGGGAAATAGAGGTTATCATATTAACTGATAACTTAATTGTTGAACTTTTAGCACGATTCAGTAATCCTTCATTTTCCATTATTATAAATTCTCTTGATTCTCGGTATCGCTTATAACTAGAATGCTCTTTTTCTTCATCTATTGTATTTACTTCTTGTTTTGTAGTCACTTCTAGTATTAAATTTGCACCACGCCGAATTTCATTATTATCAAAATCTATCTCATCAATCAGATTTTCTCGATCATATTCTTCATTACTATTTTCTGTAGTACCCCATATTTATTCAAATTCTTCATAAATTGCTTTTGATTCTACTACACCAAAACTATTGGCATAAGCAAAAGAATTACCACTACCAGAAACAAAAGTTTCTCCTTGATAAAAATCATCTGGATTATTTTCACTATTTTGAGGAAATAACCACTTAAGAGATTCTAATTTTGATTTACGGGAAAATTTAATTTCTCTTCGCCAAGCAGTATTTATCCATTCCAAAGGATCTAAAGGATTGCAGTATGTAGAAATCGCTTCTAAAACACTTGTTTTACCTGAATTATTAACACCAACTAATAAATTTATTTGACCTAATTCTTCCAATGTCAAATCTCGCAAACCACGGAAACGATGAATAGTTAAATTATCAATATTTCTCATAAATCTAAAAATATTTATCCGATCATTCCAACAATAAGAAACCGAGTAAGTGGGCCAACCTTAGCCTAGTTCAATCCCCATCTGCCATTACTATGCAGAAGTCCCATATTTTTTTCTCAACAGTAGCAAATATAACATTATTATTTAGCTCAGTAAATAATATATAGATAGATATAATTCAATTATAATAAAAACTATAGTGCTAGAGTAAAAATGACTATTATTACAACTAGAGAAGCAGCTTTTTTATTAGGTATCTGTTGTCAACGAGTCAGAGTCTTACTTTCTCAAAAAAGAATTAAAGGTGCTTATAAACATAACGGATTTTGGCAAATACCTCTTTATGGCAAAATGCCTGTGGTTATACCGGGAAGGAGAGGTCCGAAAGGTGTCTGGTGTCATCACAAACGAAAGAAGCCGACCATAGTTCATGTTAATCAACATAAAATTAGAAAAAATGGAGATAGGATAAGACATGATCCTCTAATGACTCCCGACCAATTAATACCAGTAGTCTGCTTGAAGCAGACAAATCGTAACGATTTTGGTTATCAGATGATTCTTGACGGTCCGTGTCGTATAGTTTATCGGCCTTACGAACCCTTGGATTGTGGAGCGCATTTGTGGATTGAGACATACGAGCCTGTACAGTTTGTGGATACTCAGTTTAAACCTTTTGCAGCTAGACGAAGTTATAAAAATGTCAAACGTCAATATGGTTAAGTACTTTAGTTGCAGTTGTTAGACTTCCTTTTTCCGCAGAGCTTGAAACTGTTGACTTAAGGTTATAGCAGTAGTCAAAAAGGTGATAATTTACAGAAAACCTGAAACGGCAGAATGCTCAGAAGCAAAATTCTGCCTTTCTGTTTGTCATGCTACGCAAACAGCTCTCGCTGCCTTTTGCTATAACTAAGACTTTGGTTTAGAAATTGAACTAACGTGTAATTCTTTCAATTGCTTTTTATCAACTTCAGACGGTGCATTTGTTAGCAAACATTTAGCCTGCTGAGTCTTCGGAAATGCAATTACATCTCGAATTGACTCTTCACCAGCTAACAACATCACCAATCGGTCTAAACCATAAGCAATACCACCGTGAGGAGGAGTACCATATTCAAACGCTTCCAACAAAAAGCCAAACTTATTATCTGCTTCCTCATCAGATAAACCAATAGCTTCAAATACTTTTTCCTGCACATCCCGTTGATATATCCGCAGACTACCACCGCCGATTTCATAACCATTAAAAACTAAATCATAAGCCTGTGCTCGTGCAATTTTCAAGTCATTAATATCATCTGGGTGAGGTGCAGTAAATGGGTGATGTAAAGCTTCCAAACGTTTTTCATCCTGATTCCATTCAAACATAGGAAAATCTGTCACCCACAATAAACTAATTTTATCGCGGTCAATTAATCCCAATTCCTCACCTACCACTAACCGCAAACGATCTAAGGTTTTATTCACAGTACTTGCGTCATCCGCAGCGAATAATAGCAAATGACCTGGTTTTGCACCCGTGCGTTCTAACAACTCCTGTTTCTGTTCGTCGGTGAGATTATCTTTGATAGCTCCAATAGTATCTATTTTGCCTTTCTCTTTGACACGAATATAAGCCAAACCTTTAGCTCCTGCTTCACTTGCTTCTTTAAATAAATCGCCACCTGGTTTAATTCTCACATTGGAGATAGAATCGTTACCTCCAGGAATAGGCAGCACTTTCACTATCCCACCAGCAGCAACTGCTCCAGAAAATACTTTGAAGCCAGAATCTTTTACTAAGTCAGAGACATTTACCAATTCTAAGCCAAACCGAATATCTGGTTTATCACTGCCGTAACGATCCATTGTTTCTGCATAAGTCAAGCGAGGAAATGGTAGAGGTAAATCTACACCTTTGACTTTCTCAAAAATATATCCCACCAACTTCTCATTTAATTGGATAATTTCCTCCTGAGACATGAAACTCATTTCCATATCTAACTGAGTAAACTCTGGCTGTCTATCCGCTCGCAAATCTTCATCTCGGAAACAACGAGCGATTTGATAGTAACGGTCAAAACCAGAAACCATTAACATTTGTTTGAAAAGTTGGGGAGACTGAGGTAGGGCAAACCACTCCCCTGCATGAACGCGACTAGGAACCAGATAATCCCGCGCACCTTCAGGAGTAGAGCGAGTGAGAATGGGAGTTTCGACTTCAATGAAATTTTCTTGGTCTTCCAGGAAACGACGGATCGCTTTGATAACTTCATGACGTAGTTGCAGATTTTTAGTCATACGCTCCCTTCTCAAATCTAAGTAGCGATATTTGAGCCGCAACTCTTCCCGGACAGATTCTGTTTCAGCAGTGGAAACTTGAAATGGTAATTGTTTCCCTAAACTATTCAACAGTTGAATATCATCAGCGTAAATTTCTATTTCCCCAGTAGGAAGTTTGGGGTTGAGAGATTCTTCCGGACGACGACTAACTCTACCTGTAATTTGCACAACATATTCATTGCGAATATCTCCAGCTATTTGATATGAGTCAGGAGTCCGCTCTGGGTCACTAACAATTTGGACAATTCCTGTGCGATCGCGCAAATCTAAAAAAATTACCCCCCCATGATCCCGACGACGGTCTACCCATCCACAGAGGTTTACAGTTTCTTCAATATTATTACTATTTAGTTGGCCGCAATAATAGGTTCGCATAATTATCTAAATTACAAATTTAGCTAAAAAATAAATTTTATCATTATATTACTGGGATGCCCGTAAATCATTAATAATTTTAGGTTAAATTCGGATTTAACAAAAGTCGAAAAAGCATACCAATTCAGGTTCTATCCAAACCCAGAGCCGGAAAATCTGCTACGGAGAACTTTGGGGTGCGTTCGACTAATCTACAACAAAGCTTTAGCGGTGAGAACTCAGGCGTGGTATGAACAACAACAGCGAATAGGATATAAGGAAACTTCGGCCATGCTGACCAACTGGAAAAAGCAGGATGACTTAGGATTCCTCAGCGAAGTAAGTTGTGTGCCACTCCAACAAAGTCTCAGGCATTTACAAACAGCTTTTACGAACTTTTTTAGTGGACGGGCTAAAACCCTAACTTTAAGAAAAAGCGCAATGGTGGTAATTCTGAGTTCACAAAGTCCGCATTTAAGTGGAAAGATGGTCAAGTATATTTAGCTAAGTGTGCTGAACCATTGCCTATTAGATGGATGTAGACAACTACCACCAGGTTGTGTACCAAGCACAATTACCGTAAAACTTGACCCATCTGGTAGGTGGTCTGTATCTTTGAGAATTAATGATACTAGAGATTTGAGCCTCAAGCCACTTAAAAAACAGATAGGCATTGACTTAGGAATTACCAGTCTATTAACGACCAGTGATGGAGAAAAATTTGCTAACCTAAAGAACCATTATAAGTTACACAAAAAATTAAGGTTAGCCCAAAAATCACTTTCTCGTAAAACAAAAGGCTCTAATAACTATCACAAAGCTAGAATAAAAGTAGCTAAGATACACGCAAAAATCAAAGATTCCAGGCTAGACTACGCCCATAAACTGACAACCCAACTAATCAGAGAAAATCAAACTGTTGTAGTAGAGGATTTGGCAGTAAAAAACATGGTCAAAAAGCGGTGCGACCCCGCGACGACGCCAGCTCGCTTGCGGAACGCGCACCAAGAGACCATAAATTAGCCAGAGCTATTAGTGATTCTAACTGGGGAGAATTAGTCAGGCAATGAGAGTATAAAGCTAAATGGTATGGACGGGAATTAATCAAAATTGACAGATATTTCCCTAGTTCTAAACGTTGCTCTAATTGTGGTGATGTAGTAGAGAAATTGCCTCTAAATATCAGGGAGTGGGATTGTCAGTCCTGTGGTACTCACCATGACCGCGATATTAACGCAAGTATAAATAGGGTTTGCTGATGGGAACCCGCGTCGGTGTCAGACGCAAGGGAACGCCCACGCTCGAAGGCTGCGGGACTCGCAGTTTTAGTCTGTGGAGCGACTGTAATATCATGTCCGGTTGAACAGTGATAAATAAATAACTACGGAGTCCTCAGGAGTCAGTCCTCAGGAGTCAGGAGGGAAGAAAGAAGAAGGAAGAAGAAGAACAGGAGAAGAAGGAGAGAGTTTTCTGATCACTAATTATCCGGACATGATATAAGAAGTAAACCCCGGAAGGCAGGTGCATTGAAGCAGAAAGCCCCTAAAGCGCGATCTTAGGGAATCCCGCGCTGTCTCGTAGAGCAGCGTCGAGAGGATGTCAATCAGGATGTCTACAAAAAAATCAGTGCTGTGGGGGAAGAATTACCAATTATCAAACGGGATGGTAGGGTAGTTGCTCAAGGATGGAAGGACTCACAATTTGCTGTAGTTCGTAATGAAGAGAAAGAAATTGGCGTTCGCGGAGCGTGGCGTTAGCAATATCGCTACTTATTGCCCTATGAAACTCCCAGTCCTCAAGAATCAAAAATTCCTATAGAATTATTGAAAGCTCACGATGTAATAGCAGATGAGTTTTCAGGAGTTATTGATACTATGATTCTCCAATATGAAAATGATATCAATATTGCCATGTTCCACTCTGATGAGGTGAATAGACTTGTCGCTTTAATAAATTTTCTAATTCTTTAAGAAATTTAAATAGTCGATTTCCTATCTATTCTTTTACTGAATACCAAACTAATTTAGGCGTTGGTAAATCACAGGATGAAATTTGTAGGGACAATTCCCCTGTGGTTGTCAATCATTAACCTGGGTAGGAACGAGAACGCTACCCCAAAATATAAATCATCCTGTCAATTACCAATGCCCGATTTCCTATCTATTCTTTTACTGAATACCAAACTAATTTAATTACAGCGCTTTTCAGATTGATAAACCACATCGTCATAACCAAAACCAAGGGCGCAATTCGGAGCTTTGCGTTAGCAAATGGCATTCGCCCCTACTGTGGTCTACTGAAATGAAAACCGCTGTAAAAGTTGATTTATAAAGATAATCTAAAGAAAGTCTTGTCCAAGTATAACAGTACGCACTAAAGTTAGGACAGCTCTAAAACTTCAAAATCTTATAGGTAATAGTTTTTACCGAAGAATTAATAATTAAATAATTCACGCCTTGAAGCCTCCCCTTTCAAGGGGTAAAAAATAAATTTTTTCCTTGAGCGTCAATCCTCTCCCTTTTAGGGAGAGGTAATTATCCATGATCCATTATCTATTAATGAACATAGCTGTTTGCTGAGTGCTGTTTGCGGAGCATGACTTAGGAAATACTTATAGCTATAACATTCAGTGAAGCAATGATTTATGTCACTTTGATTCACCTAAGGTCAGGGGATTAGCTAATTTAAGATTTACTTTATAAACCAGATATTAGCTTCAAAGAAAGGTTGGGAAAATTATTATGGCTAGTCAAAAGAGCAGGAAATTTGCTCAAGAAAAATCTCAAAAATCAGAGAGGAACGATAAATCCAGAAATAAATCGAATCAGTAAATCATGAAAAGATTCAGGCTCTGACTTGTGCCAATATTCATCAACTAAATTTTTTTCACTTTTTATAGCTTTGATTTTTACTTTTTTGTTTAAATGTTTCTTCGGTTTGATCTGCTGAGTTTTTTTTTGCTCAGTATGGATGAGAATATACTTTTGCTCAGTATAGATAAGAGTAGACATAGAAATACCTCCTTGACTTGAAAAAAAGTCTTTTTCTTTTGTCATTAGGAGAAGAGAAATTTATTTCTATGTACCTAGCACTATTTTTTTTGTTGTTTTTTGTTAATGACTTGAGTGCAAGGTATTAATTCCTCTTCTCTATACTTATCTAGTATACCATTTGAATAAATATTTTCTATAAATTCCTGCTCCCTTTTCCCTATAAATCACAGCTTTGTAACATTTTTTCATCTAAATATCAAATTTCATGCATTTTTGCTACATTTTTTTAAGAGCAGGGAGTAGGGAGTAGGAGCAATATATAAATAATTGCTAAAAACATTAACAGGACTTATGCAAAAGACGAAATTATACACCATTTTTAGGTGTGAACGGCCGTTAACTATATGTGATAGTTATGGGTAAGTCCCGATTAATTAACCATTATTACTTAATAACTGAAGTTTTCAATAAAAATAACATTATTTTTAAGAATTGTTCTAATACTAATTAGACCATAAAAATCAAGTATATCACTAAGTTTTTAACATTATTAAGTGTCTAATTTAAACATAAAGTTCCTTGGCAATTGGTATTTAGTCAGATAAAATTCAAAATGATTGTTTCTCAAAAATTAACATGGCATATCGCAACCCTACTCCGACCGTTGACATTATTATTGAATTAACTAATCGACCGGGGCGGCCTATTATACTGATCGAACGTCAAAACGAACCTTTTGGTTGGGCAGTTCCTGGTGGGTTTGTTGACTATGGAGAATCTGTCGAAACTGCAGCGCGACGAGAAGCAAAAGAAGAGACCAGTTTAGAAGTAGAATTAATCGAACAATTTTATGTTTATTCTGACCCCAGTCGCGACCCTCGTCAACACACTATGAGTGTTGTATTTATTGCCACTGCTACTGGAGAACCAAAAGCAGCCGATGATGCAAAAAATTTAGCTTTGTTTGAATCTTGGCAAATTCCCCAAGACCTCTGTTTTGACCACGACCGTATTCTCCGAGATTATTTACAGTATCGTCATTATGGTATTAGACCGAGAGTCAAGTGATATTATGAATGTTTACTTCCTGCTTCTTGCGGAACTGTCGGCAGCACTCCGTCCACAGGCATCAACGGTCAAGCTGACCGCATCTCTCGCTCTTTATATATGTTTCGATTTTAGGCATTGGATACTTATTTTTCAGTTCTGGAGACGACCATTTATAGTAATCAAAAAATGACAATGGGATGTAAGAATCAGCCGCATATTTCAGCTCTGATGAAGTTGAACGAACTTCAGAAGATAAATATACAATCATTCCCATATTAACTAAACTTTCAACAAGTGGTTTAAAATCCTTATCTCCAGATAGTAAAACTGCTTTTGTCATATTATTACCCATAGCATGATTCATCATATCTACTGTGAGCATAATACCAGCTTCTTTTTGAGATTTTTTTGTCAAATTCCCTAGCTTAACGTGATCTTCTTCTAAAGAACGAATTTGATTAAAATAATCTTTTTGTTGAGATACACGTTCTTCAAAATCTATTTTTTCCTCATACTTACCTTGAATCCGATCTATATAGTCATAATAGAAAACTTTTCGAGCATCAAAAAAATTTTTGATGGCATTAAAATCAATATTAATATTCTCGTCTTCGACTTCATTTCCAAACCATTTAGCAGTGGAGTCTATATAACTTTTTCTGAGGTAACTTCCATCTATAAATAAATAAGTTACTTTTGAAGATTGTAGTTCGGTAGGATTATGAGTATTTGACATTTTTGACAATAAATCTATATTTTTTAGTTTAACTTTAGATTACCGAATCATTAATAATTAATAATTATTAATTAAATAATTCAGGTTAAAAGCCTCCCCTTTCAAGGGGAAAAAGCGGTCGTTTGCGGAGCATTCCGTTAGGATGGGATGGCGTTTGCTACCGCAAAGCTTTCCGTTCCGGAATGCTACCGCAAACGCTAACAGCGGAGCGGCTCTGATAAGAGCGGGTTTCCTCGCCATATCCAATCGACCAAGAGAAAAGTGCTAGGACATTTCCTTATATTCAATTCCGTAACGGTTTTAACCAGAGGTAATTATCAATTATCCATTATCCATTAATGAAATATATTGTAGCTATTTAATACCAATTCCCAAAACTAATGCTATACTTAGACGACACTTCAATTATTAAGTAATTAAAAAGGGCAGATGGAACCTTTTTGATAATTATTAGCCAGGAGCGTATTAATTATTCATATTTTTACTTCTCTGTAGGGACGTTGCATGCAACGTTCCTACCTCCGACCCTACTACCCTGCTCTGAAATAGATAAAGTTTTTGATAAAAAGTATCACATACCCTTTAGCTAAAAAATCTCTTACTTAAGATTAACTTAACAAAATACTATAAGTGTCAAGCATCAATCAACATCTTTGATTAATTCTTCTAAAAAAGATTGACCAGCTTTTT
This sequence comes from Okeania sp. SIO2C2, assembly GCF_010692625.1. NCBI lineage: Bacteria > Bacillati > Cyanobacteriota > Cyanophyceae > Oscillatoriales > Microcoleaceae > Okeania > Okeania sp. SIO2C2. The sequence continues at coordinate 1,787 of NZ_JAAHGM010000104.1, read as the reverse complement.
CCAAATTAGAGTCAAGAGCAAATGTCAAACTACGCAATCTTACTTGACTTTCACCAACTAATTGATTGATGGAATTAGTTAATTTTTGAGGATAAACCAAAATAGCTTCGTGACATTTTTTATAAGTTGCATAGGCTACCACTTGATGAATATCATCTGGCGATGGTCTGGCATCTAACTTATATTTAGTATCAAGAATATAAACAACCTTACGAGTTTTTACTTCATAAATAACTAAATCGATTCGACAATAAATTTCATCATCAATAATATCTACTTTTTCTTGCTCTTGAACTCTTAAATTTGAGGGTAGATTAATTTTTAACCATTCAGCTACAAATTTTTCATAGAGTTTAGCCATATCTATTAAAAAAGGTAACATTGAGTAATTACCCTGCTGATGACTAGCTCCAATATTATCTAAAAAAAATCGACATAAAGCGTGTAAAGTTTGATAATCTTCGTTTAAACGATGATATTTTATGTTTACACAATCACTAGATTTAAAAGGCTGTAAATTTACTAAATTTTGCAAAATATGAAAAGCTTTTGCCACTGTTGGAGCAACATTTTCAGAACAGAAACCACTACGACCAATCATAAATAAAGTCCAAGCCAAAATTTGATTATCGGGAATATTAGCAGTATATTCTTGATAATCGCATTTCAACCTAACATCCCAGGGTTTTTGCATAACTTGCTGCATATTTAACCGCCCCCGAATATAAGTTAAATTTTCTGTTTTTGGCAGATAAGTGCGATAAAAACCTTTTCGACCCCGGTCTAATATTTTTTGAACCAGAATATTAGCTAAACAGTTGTAAAATTCCTGTAGAGACTCACAGTTAACTAAACCATCTAAGAAACGAAAACTTTTGAGATTGTAGACATATTCCAACATTCCAAATAGGTTATGAAGTGGTACTTTTGGTTTGAGAATGATGTGAAAATCTGGAATTATAGGAATATAACCAACCCATCCTTGAGATGTAAATTGCCATTTGTTCTTGGTTTTAGGAGTCGGAAATTCAACTTTAATATTTTTGCCTTTTTTGTCGTATTCTTGCCATAATTTAGTAGCAATATCATAGTCAATTTGATCTGATGGAAACTGGCGAGGTTTATATTCAATAATTTCGATGATTTGAGGAGATTTCATATTGGAAAAAAGCAACCATAACAAAGATTTTTACAGGAAGAGATGTTTGGAGAAGTGTCTATCTAATTTAGGACTTATGCAAATAAACCGGGTTTTTAGGATAAATCATTGTTTTTAACAATAAACATTGGCAAAAAAACCGGTTTCTGAGGTAGCCTGCGTAAGTCCTGTTATAGTAGAACTTGTATGAGAATTTAGCAAATATTGGTATGGGATTAATATAGTTAAAATTCACATCGTTAGCGGAGCTTTGCGTCAGCAATTTCTCTATACAATACTTGTAGATAATTATATCAGGACTTACGCCAATTCTTAGACAAGACTCTACTCGTAGGGGGCGTTAGCGCAGCTTTGCGTTAGCAAATGCCATTCGCTCCTACAGATGGTGTATATTTTCTTATGTTGTGTAATTCCTGAATTATTAATTATTAATTATTAATTGTTAATTGCTGAAGACATCCGATTTTGAATTTTATCCCACCGAAAATTATCGACTTTTCCTGGTTGAGCAAAGAAATATTCCTCTAAATATGGTTCAATTTCCATTTGCCAAATATCTTGTATTTCCTCTGCAATATTTTCTCGGAGAAAGAAAGAAACACCGACTTGATAATTAGGGTCGTTTATT
>NZ_JAAHGM010000103.1:0-16655 GCF_010692625.1 Okeania sp. SIO2C2 | reverse complement strand
CTTTATGCTCAAAAAGTTAGTATTTTAGGCAAGACTTAGGCAGAAAAATCATTCTTACAATTGTTACTCCTACCTCCTCTAAATTCCTATTTCTCCTGTCTCCTGTCTTCCCCTCCTGGGAGGGGTGAGGGGTGGGTTGTCTCCTGTCTCCTACCCCTACTAAAAGACTTATTCAGCAAACCCTAATTAGGATGCAAAAATAACTCTAACAAAAATAACTCTAAAAAATTTATGTTACCTTTTATTCGTTCAGACCTTAGTAATCTTAAAGCTTATACACCTCATCCTGGTGGCAGTTCAGAAATTCCTTTAGATAGACTGGATACTAATGAATGTCCTTATGATTTACCAGATAATTTAAAACAAAAGTTAGCTGGAAATTATCGAGAATTAATTGAAACAAACCGTTATCCAGATGGCAGTCATTTCCAACTTAAAGAAGCTATAGCTGAATATGTGAATGAAGCAACTCCATCGGCTAATATTTCTGCCGATAATATTTCTGTTGGTAATGGCTCAGATGAGTTAATTCGTTCTATTTTAATTGCTACTTGTTTAGGTGGAGAAGGTTCTATTTTAACTGCTACTCCTACTTTTTCTATGTATTCTATTCTTGCCAAAACTCTTGGTATTTCCATAGTTAATGTTGGTAGAAATGAGGCAAATTTTGAAATAGATATTTCTGCAGCTCAGGATGCTATTAATCAAACAAACAATTCAACTGTAAAAGTGGTATTTGTTGTTAATCCAAACTCTCCTACAGCTAATGCTTTAACTGCTAAAGAATTAGAATGGTTACTTAGTTTGCCTGAAGAAATTATGGTAGTAATTGATGAAGCCTATTTTGAGTTTAGTCAGACTACTGTAGTTGAACAATTAAATAAACATCCTAATTGGGTGATTTTAAGAACATTTTCTAAAGCCTTTAAGTTAGCTTCTCTCAGGGTAGGATATGCGATCGCTCATCCAGAAGTTATTATTAATTTGGAAAAAGTTCGCCTTCCTTATAATTTACCAAGTTTTTCTCAAGCTGCTGCTAAATTAGTGCTTGTCCACAGACAAGATGTTCTATCTTTTATACCGGAAATTTTGACAGAAAGAACTAAGTTATTTGATAGTTTTAGGGAAATTTCAGCTCTACAAGTTTGGGAAAGTACGGCTAATTTCTTTTATGCCAGACTTACAGATAAAGGGTTGAGTTTATTAGGAGAAAATTTGTCTCAGGAAGAAGGTTTAAATAATTTGATGCAGCAACTTAAAAATCATGGGACTTTAATTCGTCATACAGGTGGTGGTTTAAGAATTACGGTAGGAACTCCTGAAGAAAATCAGCGTACAATTGAGAGAATTAAAGATATTTTCAACAAAAAGTAAAGTTCTTAATCTGAAAGCTTCTATTCCCTTCTCCCTCAAAGTTATTTAATTATACCAATTTGATAAGTGTTTGTTACAAATAGTATCAGTAAGAAAGAATTAAGAAGTAATAAACAGATCGGGGAACAAGGAAACACTATCGAAATAGGTGGCTTATAGGATTAGAGAAGTTCTTTTTAGGCATGATTTTTTCACCCTTGGTATTATACCATAAAAAAAAAGAATGTTACTAATAATTTGGGTGATTAAAAGGCTTTATATGGGATGTCTATTTGATAAAAAAGATAAGTTACGACCTAAAAAATGATAGCAAAACCATTTATTCTGTACCTCGCCAATCCGACGGTTCCCCTACCTGACTCCTGACTTCCCCTCCTGGGAGGGGGAGGGGCGAGGGGTAGGTTGACTCCTAAGAAATAGCCTACCTATTTGTAGCAAATATTTATCAAACTGGTATTATACCAATAAAAAAAAAGAATGTTATGAATAATAAGCACCAAGTAAAAGACTTTAGATTGGATGTCTATTTGATGAAAAAGATAAACTTTCGGGTAATAAATGAGATTCAAGCTATTTCTACTGACTACTAGCAACAGTCCTGCATATTTGTAGCAAACATTTATCAAAATTTATCAAATTGGTATAATTCTATTCACAATAAATAAAAAGAACAACAAAAGGCAGAAGGTAGGGTATTTTTTGATTGCACTACTTTATATTTTCTGTTTCCAGATTTTTAATAAAGTGTTCATTAGAGAATTTATTCCTCTTTCTGAAGAAGACCTGTTTTTCGTATTTTATGTTCCCTAACCTCATGCTTAAGACTTGTTCAACAGAACCTACTTATAAATTAAACAGATTTTTCAGACGATTTCTAACCCAAACCACAGGATTTTTATCATCTTCTTCTGCATCAACTAATCCCAATCTTCTAAGTTCATTTTGACGTTCAGATAATTCTTCTTGATGTTTACCCAATTATTGTACAATTATCTCTGCTAATTGTGGATTTTCATGTAATATTTTTTCAAAGCCTTTTTTATGAATGGCAAATAAAATTGTATCTTCAAGTGCCCTGATTGAAGCTGTACGAGGAATACCTAACATTAAAGCTAATTCTCCAAAAAAATTGCCAGCTTTTAGAGTAGTCAGATGTTTATTAATTTTTTCAACAAAGACCTCTACTGAACCTGAAAGAATAATATAAAAAGTATCACCAGGGTCTCCTTCATGGAATAAAATATTTAATGCTCTGAGACGTTTTCTATACCCTACTTCTATCAATTTTCGTAACTCAACATCAGTAAAATTTTTAAAATAACCAACTTCTAATAATAAATCCCGAGCTGATAGAGGTTTACTAGGTATAGACGGATGGTTTCTTAGTCCATGAAGAACAGTATTTTGAGATGATTCTAACTGTGGTGATTCTTGTGTATTATTCAGGTATATCTTAATATGCTCCCAAGGAATTAAAATACCCTGTTTATGTAAATTATTGTAGATAATAAACCGTAAAGAACTCATATAAATTGGTTGATTATAAATTTCCTTTACCCATACCCATAATTGAAACTTAAAGGCGTTATCTTGAAACCCCAGAAACAAAACTTTTGGAGGTGGTTCTCGTAATACTACAGGTTCCATATAAGCTGACATTAGTACCGTTTCTGTAACTAATACTGGGTCGCTATCATCAGATACAAAAATATCAAGTTCAATCCTACCTTTAAAACTATCGTAGCTTAAATTATGTATTTTTCCTTCTATTAAGACACCATTAGGAATAATTATATGACTACCCTTTAATGTTCTAATTCTAGTTGAACGCAAACCAATTTCTTCCACAAAACCTAAATCATTATCTAATTCAATAAAATCCCCTATTTTTATCGGTCTTTCTATCAGTACATTCAAACCACTAATAAAGTTTTTAGTAATATTCTGAAATCCTAAACCAATACCTACACCTAAACCCCCGGCTAAAACTGCTAATGAAGAGACATTAAAACCTTGTGTTTGTAAAATAATTATCACGCCTAGGATACTCACTCCATAGCTGAATATTGTAGATATTGCCTCTCGATTAGCTTCATCTATACCTAGTTTTACTAGAAATACTTTTTTGAGTAAATTTTTGAAGATTCTACCGAATAGAATAACTGTAATTAGATATAAACATAGTTTTAAAAGTAAACTTAAAGATATATAAGTATCCCCCACAAAAAGTAGGGGAGTCGTAAACATTTCAGCTAGTTGTAATAATAAAATTTGTACTTTTTGGAGCATAAAGTTTAAATATTAATTCTATAGCAATTAGATTTTGATTTTATGGAGAGATAATCTAAAATTTTCATATTAATGAAGTCAAATAACTAATATCATTTCCTCTTGAATACTTACACTTAGGAGGAAGAAAGGCAGAAGGTAGAAAGGAAAGAAAGGTTCCAAGGGAGAAGGTTTTTTGATCACTGATTATCCGGACATGATATAATCTGAAAAGCAAAACAAAGAAAGGGAAAACAAAATAAAGATTCTCCCTGATACATGAATGCTAATAAATTGACAAGAATTAATAACATAATTAAATTGTAAATTATGTAAATTTTTGCTCCTTATTTATTGCCAAAAATAGTATAAATTACTATCTAAAAAATCAGTATGTATATAGATATAGCAATCGAATCAAACACAATATTTTTTCTTCTTCCTTTTTCCCTCTTCCTTCTGCTATAAAACAATAAACAGTTATTAATTTGGGGTTGCACATTATGGAATGATATTGCCAAAAATTAGTTTAGACTTTGACTAAAAAAATCTAATATTAATCATTCTAGCAATTGATTAATCCACAATCCAATTCAATCAAAAATCTCAAATCATTCGTCGCTGTGCAACGCCATTAATTCCTTATGATTATAGCGATGATGAACCTTAGACAGAAAAATCTTTTTCCCCATATTGCCTCTGTTGGTGCGCATTCCCTTGCGTCTGCCACCGACGCGGGGTCGCATCGTTGTTTCCTGCTATATTAAATAATTAATAACTGTAAATTGTCTTAACATCAAGTCATTTCAGTTATCAGTTAGCCTCCTAAGGTGGGAACTGCGTTAACAGTACCTCTAGCTGTTTGCGCAGCATTCCGTAGGAAAGCCTGATGCTTGAAATATGGAATATTCTCTTTTCTCTTAGTCCATTGGATATGGCGCAGGAAACCTGCGCCATCCCACCCTTCGGGAAGCTCCGCTTTTTCCTACGGAATGCTTCCCTACGGGATGCTGCGCAAACGCAAACATGTCGCGCAGCGTTAACGGAGTTGTGCGCCAGCAAAACGACTGCTTTTTATCCTCTCAAAAGGGGAGGTTATTGACCAGAATTTTTCGGTCATTATGTTTCAAAATTGTAACTATAGTCGGCAGAATGAGTATGAAGAGTTAATCGGTTAGTTATGGATAAATTTCTCACTCATGTACCCTAGTATCAGGCATTATTGTGCCATGCAAATTTGTATGAGTTAGGTCTACATTCTTTAAATCAGCTTCAGTTAAGTCAGCTTGACTTAGAGATGCCTTATATAAATTGGCCTTGCGCAAAGATGCTTTTTTGAGATTTGCTCCACTTAATGAAGCCAAACGCAGGTCTGTCTCTCGTAACGAAGCGCCCTCTAAACAAGCCTCTCGCAAAGAAGCTTCCCGAAAATCTGCCTCACGAAAGTTAGCCCCACTTAAATTTGTTTTAGTTAAGTCTGCTCTGTAAAAGTCTGCTTCACGAAATTCTGCCGACCCTTTAACTTGAGCCTCACTTAGATCTGCATCTATCAATGAAGCACGATTCATTCTAACATCAGTTAAGTCTGCTCCTCTGAGGTTAGCTCCTCGTAGGTCTGCTTTTTCGAGAGAAGCTTTTTTTAAGCAAGCATTCCGTAAACATATTCTGTGTAAATTAGCTCTCTCTAGGTTAGCTTTCCGCAAATCTACTCCTGTGAAGTCAATTTTTCCATTATTGTAGCGTTCAATTAATTCTTTTGAATCCATCTTAATGTCCTCAATTACTTTAAAGAAAAATATTCACTTAATCAACTAATTAAGTCAACTAAATTACCTAATTATTATTTTTATTAGGTTGGCTACCTGTCCAGAGTCAAGTTTTTATTTACTGATAACTTATACCATGGGTTAAAAATAATTTTACAAATGCTGTAGGAAAGGAATCAGGAATAACCGAAGTTGAAATAAGTAAGAACAAAACCAATAATAATATATTTTCTCGCTCAATTAGATAAATAAGTTTTGAGAAAAACAGAGCAATTCTAATACCAAAATTATCTATATGTTTTTAGAGGCAACATTGATTACCCCTGGTATGATAAATGAATAGTAATATTATATCCCTTCAATAGCGTTCAGGAAAAACTTCCTTCTTCTTCCCTACTGACTCCTTATTTATAAGTATTCAACCGGACATGATATAACATTGCAGCCGATCTAAACTTTCTATTTAGCAACCCGGTCTCTAGGAGAAACCGGGTGTTTTAGACATTGATTATTTAGGGTAAATATTTAGAGAAAAACTGTTCATCAAAAAAGACAGCCGATTTTAATTTTTCGGAGTCACAATATATTCTGATGAAACCTGTTCTACCCTTCCTAATCTTACTAAAGCCTGATAAAACATCGCTGTAACTTCAGCACGAGTAGCAGGTTTATTTGGATTCAAAATTTTTACATCTGGATGATTTACTACCAATCCAGTTGCAGTAGCTGCTGCTACTTTTTCCTTAGCCCAATCAGGTATTTTTTCTTTGTCTTGATAAATACTTAAAACCTGATCAGGATTTGATGGAATTTCCAGATTTAAGCCACTAGCTAAAGCAACTAATACCTGTAATCTTGGTACTTCTTGTTCTGGACGAAAAATATTTCCTGGATACCCACTCAAAAAACCAGATTTAGTAGCTGTTTGAATTTCTTTTTGAGTCGGTGAATCTGCTGGTACATCCTTATAGTTAACAGCACTTTCTGTTAATTTTTCCTCAAATACTTTAGGAATTTGAGTAGCAAATTCGGCTCGCGTTACAGGTTTATCTGCCTCGAATTTATCGTTATCAACCTTAGCAATAATATCACGTTCTTTCAAAGGTTGAATGAAATTACTGGCCCAAAAATTATCTGGAACATCAGAAAATTTAATTTTGCCAATAGGAGATATTTCAGGAGATGGCGCTGCTGTACCGACTAACGGAATTTCAGAAGTTTCTGCTTTTGGAGAAGGAGAAGTTGCTGTTTCACTCGCCCCTGGTGACTCAGAAGTTTCTGCTTCTGGAGAAGGAGAAGTTGCCGTGGATGAGTCAGAAGTTTCTGCTTTTGGAGAAGGAGAAGTTGCTGTTTCACTCGCCCCTGGTGACTCAGAAGTTTCTGCTTCTGGAGAAGGAGAATCTGCCGTGGATGAGTCAGAAGTTTCTGCTTTTGGAGAAGGAGAATCTGCTGTTTTACTCACCCCTGGTGACTCAGAAGTTTCTGCTTCTGGAGAAGGAGAATCTGCCGTGGGTGACTCTGTTGTTAAACTAGGAATAGGAGGGGCCAGAGGCAAAGGTGCAGTTGCCATTGGAGATCCAGGTAAGATACTTCCAATACCTAATGTGGCCAAACCCTTTCCAACTTGTGGGACTTTTGGAGATTTGGCTAATTCTAGTGTTGTCTCAGCCTCAGTATTGGCTCGAGCCAAACCTTTAAAACTTGTCTCTAACTGCTCAAAAGTATTAGTAATAGGAGTCAGAGTAGCCAAACTTGTTTCTAACTCTTCAGAAGTAGAAAGTGCTTGACCAAAATTTGATTCTGGTTCGCCAGTCAGCGTATTAAGTTGTGGTGTGCCTAAGCTAAAAATTGACTCCTCTGTACTAACATCTGGACTATCAACTATTTCAGATTTAGGTAAAGAAAGAATAGGTTTGGAGAATAGATTAAACCCATCATTCCCTCTAGTCGTTGTCCAGAAAAATACACTGCCAAGAGTCGCTAAGGCTACAAATATTGCAATCCACTCATCACGTTCCACTGGCCTTGACCGTGAAGGTGGGTTCGGAGGTATATTTGTCATTGTCATAGCTATATAGTGACAGCTCTAGATTAGACTACCATTAGGGATAAAAGGAAGATTATCGCTGGGCTCTAAGTCAGAAATAGGGAGTCAGAAGTCAGAAGTTTTTTCTATAGACATCTCCAGAAAAGAGGAAACAGGGAACAGGGAACAGGGAACAGGGAGAAGTAATTGATAAGAATTGATTTTATTTTTGATTTTCACTCCTATGTCTTATGATAATTTTCGGTAATAAAATCTGGTAGTCCGAAAAAGGAAAGGATGAAGCTATAGGTGAGGAGGCATTGTAATGATTGATGAAATGCCAGATAGCCCCTATATGATTTTCCAGCTTTTTGGAAAAAGATAAAGTCTTCCTGACTAAACGTGAAATTCGTTGCCGTAAAGTACAGCTAAATTGAAGAAGGAGTCAGGAGACAGAAGACAGGAGTCAGAATAGAATTTTTCACCGAAAAATTGGGTCTTAAGCTAAGAATCATTTAGATTCTATATTCCCTGTTCCCTTTGACAAAAATTGGATATATGGTTTAAATGCAAAACAACTTATATTAATAATTTGCAAGTCCCTCAAGCTCAAAGTTTGAGTCTCAGAAATTTTAAATAAAATGACTACTAAACCATTAATTATTGCTCACCGGGGTGCATCTGGCTTGGTGAAATTTGAAAATACTTTAGCTTCTTTTGAAAAAGCTATTGAATTGGGTGTACCAATGGTGGAGTTTGATGTGAGAAAAACTCAGGATAATTTATTTGTTGCGTTTCACGATGAATCAATTGATGGGATGAAAATTAGTGATTTGAGTTATCAACAACTTTTGGATATTTCTCGGCAAAAAGGTTTTGATGTGCCATTGCTAAAAGATGTTTTGAAGTTGTGTCGGGGGAAAATTAAACTTGATATTGAATTGAAAGAAGTGGGATATGAATTGGAGATAGTTAATTTAGTCAAAAAATATTTAGATTATCCAGATTATGTGATTAAATCTTTTCTTGATGCTGCTATTATTGCGGTCAAAGAAGCAGATAATCAAATTACAACTGGGCTGTTATTAGGACTTAGTAAACCCAAAAATTTAATTGCTACTCGATTATCAGAAATCTTTCCTGAATTTCGTTTGTTTACAACTAAAGCTGATTTTGTTTCGCCTAATTATCAATTGATAAATTTTGGTTTTGTCTGGCGCATGAAACTGATTAATCAGAATATCTATGTTTGGACGATTAATGATGAAAAATTAATGGTTGAAGCTGTTAAACAAGGAGTATTTGCGTTAATTACAGATCAACCAGATTTAGCTTTGAAGTTATTTGATGGAAATTAGCATTCAGCTTTTTTGTTTTCCCCATCTTGGGTTGCTTTACTAGACTGTTTACTATTTTTATACTAATTCCTAAAAGTAATTCTATAGTTAGGTAACACTTCAGTTATTAAATAATTAACACAAACAGAATCACCTTTTTGCTAATTATTAGTAAGTTAATCTTAATTATTCTGATGTTTACTTTTCTGTACGGGCGTTAACGATAGTTATGCGCAAGCAAACGGCCGTTTGCTGACGCATAGCTCCGCTAACACCCCTACTTCCCTGCTCCCCGGCTCAATAAAATGTAGAAAAGTTTTTGAGAAATGGTATAATACCAAGGGTGAAAAAAGAATGTGTTCAAATAATAAGTGCGATCAAAAGATTTTGCAGGAAATGTTCCTTTGACAAAAAAGAGAATTTACGACCGTTCAAACTGGTATTCAAGCAATTCCCGTGTGACTCTGTCCGACTGAGTTACCCTCCTAGCTCCCCTCCTGGGAGGGGCGGGGGTGGGTTGGGGAGGGGCGAGGGGTGGGTTTACTCCTAATAAATAGCCTAGCTATTTGTAGCAAACATTTATCATGGTTGGTATTAGTTTGGTTGTACAAAAATGAAGAAGGAAGAAGGCGTTTAGTTATCTAGCAGATCAGGAGCAAGGAAGAAGGAAGAAGGAAGAAGGCGTTTAGTTATCTAGCAGATCAGGAGGAAAGAAAAATCTGGCGTTGTCTGAGTTTTAAGCTTTTGATATGTCAAATACAGTAATGACGACTGCTATAAATAGGTAGGAAGAATTATTTTTATATCCACTACTCAAGTACACAAGTATATTTTTGATTCCCTACTCCCTAAATTAATTTTGAACGGGTACTCATACCATGTCCGGATGATTAAGTATAATAAAAATGTTCTCAATAAGCGATCTTGAAGAAATATCCCAAATTTTTGGTTCGTTTCCAGTGTTCGATTTTGAATTTACACCTATGACCTACCACCTAAAAACTTTATGATCGTGTGATTAAACGGACATGATATTATGAAATTTAATTTACAAGCAAGATTACAAAATCATCTGAATGAAATAGTACGCGATCGCGACCCATATCTAGCATCAGGAGGGCATTTTTATGTCAGACAATATATTGCTCGGCAGTTGTCACAGTGGGGAAATGTAGAAATTGATAAATTTCAGATAACAGGTAAAACTCATCAAAATTTAGTATTAAATTTACCCTCTATTAATAACAGTAAAAAACAGAACTTAGCACCAATATTAATTGGCGCTCATTATGATGCAGTGCCAGGTACACCAGGAGCAGATGATAACGCAACTGGTGTAGCAGTTTTACTAGAATTAGCTAGAGAATTTTCATCTCAACCATTGAAATATCCAGTTAGTTTAGTTGCTTTTGATATGGAAGAATATGGATTTTTAGGAAGTCGGCATTATGCCGAAAAACTCCAACAAAAACAACAGCAACTTAGACTAATGATATCCCTAGAAATGCTCGGTTATTGTGACTCTACTCCTGGTTCCCAAAGTTATCCTAAAGGGTTAAAATATTTTTATCCAAATCAGGGTAATTTTATTGCATTAATTGGTGATTTATTCACCATTATTGATATGTTCTGGATGAGTAGAAAATTTAATAAAATAGGAACTAATTGTCAGTTTTTGCCAGTACCAAATCGAGGTTTAATTGTGCCTGATACTCGTCGCAGCGACCATACTCCATTTTGGGATAGAGGATATAACGCTATAATGATTACTGATACTGCCAATATGCGAAACCCGAATTATCATCAACAAAGTGATACTCTTGAAACTTTAGACTTAAACTTTCTCACAGGAGTTTGTCAGGGGTTAATTGTTGCTCTTAGAAATATTCTGTGAACAATAAAGGTAAGCATTCAGCTATTAGCATTTCCTGCGGAATGCTACGCAAACATATTTTGAACCTAATAACTTAATAAAGTTAGCTAATAACCTTTTTATTTCCTGCGGAATGCTACGCAAACATAAGTTTTAATTCTCTTTGGATACTAATTGATCCTTCGGTTTCATTAATTGATAATAGATAATTACCTCTGGTTAAAACCGTTATGGAATTGAATATCAGGAAATATTATTTATTCTCTTGGTTGATTGGATATGGCGAGGTTTCCTCGCCATCCGGAGACCGCTTTTTTCCTCTTAAAAGGGGAGGCAATAAAGCCGAATGAATTAATTATCAATTATCAATTGTTAATTATCCATTGTAATAGTAATTTCATAACTCATAGCTGATAGCTGATAGCTGACGGCTGTTTGCACAGCATTCCGTAGGAAATGCTTACAAATAAAGTAGGAAAAAATCTAGACTGAGATATTATAAATTATGCAAAAAAAATCCACAATAAAAAAACTGATTTTAGGATTAATATTTCTAGCAGTTGGAAGCATGCAGCAAGTAGTAGTAGCAGATAATAATTCCACAAAAACCAGCAAACAAAAAACTCATAATTGTCAAACTAATCGACAACAACCAAAATTTTTAGTATTTGGAGGAGGTGGTACTCCAGCGCAAAATGAAATTGCCATTGAAAAAAATGTACTTTACTTTCAACGAACCCTAGAAAAAATCGGATATAACCCATTAACAGCAACAACATTTTTTGCGAATGGTAATGATGGGCAAGCCACAATTCGCTACATTGATGCATTAGGAAAACAACGATTTAAAGTACCAGAAATTCCTAATATTCAGGGCCAAGCAACATTAAAAAATCTCCTTAATTGGTTTCAAAAAGCTGCCAGAGAAACATCTAGTCGCCCTATATTTTTTTACTTTACAGGTCATGGTATAAAAAACCAAAATAATGATAATAATAATGCTCTAATGCTTTGGGAATACCGACCTATAACAGTTAAAAAATTATCACAAACTCTAGATAAATTACCCCACAATACTCCAGTAGTAACAATGATGGCTCAATGTTTTTCCGGCTCATTTGCTAATATTATTTATCAAGGTGGCGACCCCAATAGATCTATAGCACTTCAGAACCGTTGTGGTTTTTTTGCTACTATCAAAACCTTACCTTCAGTGGGCTGCACTCCAGAAGTAAACGAAGCAGATTATAAAGATTATAGTTCCAGTTTTTTTGCAGGATTAAGTGGTTATAGTCGTACTGGAAAAAGAGTAGCTTCAGCAGATTATAATCAAGACGGAAAAATTAGTTATATCGAAGCTCATAGCTTTGCAAAAGTAGACGAAAAAACAATTGATTTACCAGTTTCAACTTTAGAAGTATGGTTACAAAATCAGGCAAGTAAAACCGATATGAAATTAATTTGGGAACAACCAATTATTAATCTTTTATCCAAAGCACGACCAGAGCAACAATATGTAGTTAAATCAATAGTCAAAATGTTGAATTTAGACCTGCCAAAATCTTACATAGAAAATGGTGGAGGAAGCATCACCGAACAAGAAATTAATAATCAAATAGAACGAGCATATTTTCTCCGTTTAGGAATGGAATTAATTAATATTGGTGTAGAAGAAAAAATTATCAAAGCTTCAGATCAAAAAGCGATCGCTATTCTTGAGCGTCTACTCAAATGCGAAGCAGGTATTCCGGGAAGAGGGGAGTAGGGGAGTGGGGGAGTGAGGGAGTAGGGGAGTGGGAGTAGGGGAGAAGTAAACATAAGAGTAATTAACATTAACTTTGCTAAAATTAGCAAAAACATTATTATACCTGTGCTAATTACTTAATAACTGAACTGTTGCCTAAATATAGCATTAATGCATGGGAATTGGTATAATACAAGTGGCTGTTAAATAATGCTAAACTTTCCTCAAATAGTTAATTATTCTCTCCTAATAAAAATCTCCACAAATTAACATAAATCCTTTTGAGCAAGCTTTTTAGAGACATTGTATGGAAAGTCCTGACCTCAGAGATGTCTAATAGACTTAGGTGTGAAAGAGATATAGATTTTTTCTAGGAGTAAGCAACAGACAACAGGTAACAGGCAAAAGGTAACAAGTAAGATATTTTTACAAAAAAAGGCACGAAAAAGGATTTTTTAGGGCGCGTTTTTCTTTCCTTAACCGCTCTAATTAGGGCTTTCTGATTAAATATAAAAGCATTGACATATACAGAGTAAAGCCTTTTTGGAGCCTTTAAAAAGTGCAAATTTTTCAGCTCTTTATGCTCAAAAAGGAGCGTATTTTAGGCGCATAGTTGGGCAGAAAAATCATTCTTACAAAACTTAGCTCCTACCTCCTATAAATTCCAATTTCTCCTGTCTCCTGTCTCCTGTCTCCTGTCTCCTACCCCTACCACTCATACTTTTTCAGCAAACCCTAATTCAAAGGTTTATTTATTTTCCGGAGATGTCTAATAGATATGAGACATGGTATAAATAACCAAAACCTAAGAATATTGAATCTAGTTATACAAGTTAAAGAATTAACTAGAAATTGGAGGAAAATTGTACAAAATGAAACGCTCTCTATATTTATTTATAAGTCTAGCTCTTTTAGGGTTAACATCCTGTAGCGCTGTCAAAGAAATTCAGGAATTAATTGACCCACCCCCACCACCAACTCCCACAGCATCACCTGTCAAAAAAAAAGAACAAAGAAAATTATTTCCGATTCAGCAAAACGGAAAATATGGGTTTATTAACAAGATGGGTAAAATAGTTATCTCCCCAAGATTCGAGCGGGTAAAAAACTTTTCAGAAGGATTAGCAGCTGTCAAAATCGCAGAAAGGTGGGGATATATTAATGAAAAAGGAGAAATAGCGATCAAGCCAGAATTTGATTCTGTTGTACGTTTTTCTCAATCTTTAGCGGCAGTCAAAAAAATTGGTCAGAGATGGGGTTACATTAACAAAAGTGGAGAAATGGTAATTCAACCCCAGTTTGAAGAGGCGGTCTATTTTTCAGAAGGTCTGGCACGAGTTACAATTGATGGTAAGTGGGGTTATATCGATAAAACTGGCAAAATAGTGATTCAGCCAGAATATAGAGGACAAACGGGACGCGGGTTCTTTGTTGATGGATTAGCTGCAGTGAGAATTGGCAGTGCTTATGAATATGGGTATATCGATCTGACTGGAAAAGTGATAATTGAGGCAAAATATGATTTTGCTGGAGATTTTATCAATGGTTTAGCGAGGGTCAAAATTGGGGATAGGTGGGGGTATATTGATAAAACTGGTAGAGAGGTTATTAGACCACAGTTTGTTTTTAATCAAGAATTCTCCGAAGGGTTAGCAGCAGTAAAAATTGATGACAAGTATGGTTATATAGATATTTCTGGCAACAGAGTAATTCAACCGCAATATGATTTTGCTGGCAACTTTTCAGAAGGTTTGGCAGAAGTCAGAATTGATGACAAGTATGGTTATATTAATGCTTTTAATGAGATGATTATTGAGCCAGAGTTTGATAATGCTTTTGGGTTCTCCAATGGTATTGCAGAGGTGTGGGTAGACGGAAAAAAAGGTTATATAGATAAAATTGGCAGATTTGTCTGGAATTTAACTAAATAAGTGAGTCAGTCCAAAGAAGAGTAACCTACAGAGGGTCATTTGACTGAATTTGGTTACTCTTTTTTAGAGACTGTTTGTCAACAAAAGATTAAGTAGGGTGTGTGACGGCATCCTTACCATTTCTGGAATAATGGTCGATTTTACACCTCACGCACCGCGTGTTGTGGGATAGTGCGTTACGCTTTCGGTGCGGAATGCTCCACAAACGCTAACACATCCTACTGGACCGACTTAAAACCCAGACAACGTAAGATTTTCCTTCTTCCTTCTTCCTTCTTCCTTCTGCTATACATCTAACTTGCAAGTAATAAATATATTATCTCTTTAATTAGCAGTAGTTTTAAATATTTACCTTTGCAAAAACTATGTTTTTTTTAATATAATTATTTGAATTGATTATCAATTTTGGATTGTTTTGTGTTTAAAATTATATCGAAAAAGCATATTTTTGTCAATAACGAAATGAGCTTTTTTTGAAAGTAAGCAAAAGTAACTCTTGATACTAAAACCCTTTTAAAAGTTGTGATATTTTGAAAATAAGGTTGCAATATAACGACCATTAAAAGGCTAAAAAAAGTCACTATTATTAAATAGTAATTACTCAGTTGAAAGAGGGAAATAACTATGAGTCTAAACCAGGAAAAACATCAATCTCCTCATCATGTTGTCATCGTTGGAGGTGGATTTGCAGGGTTAGAAGCTGCCAAGCAGTTAGGAAAAGCACCTGTTAAAGTAACCTTGGTTGACAAAAGAAATTTCCATTTATTTCAACCATTACTTTATCAGGTAGCTACAGGTAGTCTTTCTCCCGGAGATATTGCTTCTCCTCTTCGCGGTGTAGTTGCAGAACAGAAAAATACCCATGTTTTGATGGGTGAAGTTGTGGATGTCAATCCCGAACAGAAAAAACTCATTTTGAGCGATCGAGAACTAGATTACGATACATTAGTTATGGCAACTGGTGTTAGCCATAATTATTTCGGAAATGATTGGTCAGAAAAAGCTCCTGGACTAAAAACAGTAGAAGATGCACTAGAAATGCGTCGTAGAGTATTCGCCTCCTTTGAAGCTGCAGAAAAAGAATCAGATCCAGAAAAACGAAAAGCACTGTTAACCTTTGCAATAGTTGGCGCTGGTCCAACAGGGGTAGAATTAGCAGGTGCTTTAGCAGAGTTAGCGCACACTAAATTAAAAGAAGAATATCGCTCTGTTAATACTAGGGAAGCTCAAATTTACTTAATCCAAAGCGGAGAAAGAGTTTTACCTTCTTTCAAAACTGCTTTGTCAGCCAAAGCACAACTAGAACTGGAGAAGTTGGGAGTCACAGTGTTGACTAAAACACGAGTGACCAATATAGAAAACGATATCGTCACCATTCGTTCTGGAGAAACAACCCAAGAAATTCCTGCTCACACAATATTATGGGGAGCAGGAGTTAAAGCATCAGCAGTTTCTCAAGCAATATCTAATCGCACAGGAGCAGAATTAGACCGCGCAGGTCGTGTTTTTGTCAATGAAGATTTGACAGTACCTGGTTATCCTGACATCTTTGTCATTGGAGACTTAGCTAACTTCTCTCATCAGGGAGACTCTCCAGTACCTGGAGTTGCACCAGCAGCAATGCAGGAAGGATTTTATGTAGCGAAACTGATTCAAAAACGGTTGAAAAATCAGACCTTACGGCCATTCCACTATATTGACTACGGTAGTTTAGCAGTTATTGGTCGTCACCAAGCAGTTGTACAGTATAAAGCAATTCGTTTCTCCGGTCCCCTAGCTTGGTTTGCCTGGTTATTTATTCACATCTACTATATGATTGAGTTTGATAACCAACTCATTGTCATGATTCAGTGGGCCTGGAGCTACTTTACTGGTCAAGGTGGCGCTCGTCTAATCACTGAAAAAGCGACCAAAGCACCTACCTATGAAGAATGCCAGGCTCGCTATACTCCTCTAGTGACAAGTGAATCATCTGGTGAAGCTTAATTTAATCAGGTTATCGGGAACAGGGAACAGGGAACAGTTGGAAAAACATTTCCTAATACAGCAGTTTTCCTGCACGGTAGACCACAGTAGGGACGTTCCATGGAAAGTCCCTACAAGGTTTGATGTGTGAAGACGTGATTTATCAATTTAATTCGGTCAGGACTTGCGCAAAGGCACTACATAAGGGGTCTTGGTGCGTTACGCTAGCGCTAACACACCCTACTGGACTGTTTCATCTAAAATGGTGCAATAGAATAGTCAGCTAAAAGTGACTATTGGACTCACAAGCGATCGTTAAAAACAGACAACCAAAAACAGGCGATCGTTAAAAACAGACAACCAAAAACAGG
>NZ_JAAHGM010000102.1:0-17166 GCF_010692625.1 Okeania sp. SIO2C2 | reverse complement strand
ATTCTCCACTATTAGCAAGGGGAATTTTAGCATCGCGGTATTCCAGGAGATACATAAGTTCCCCGAAAACTTGGGAAAGGTTAGCGCGGTTAATTTCATCTATTATGAGTACGCAGGTATCTTGACAGAGTGCTGCTTTTTGACAAAATTTCAGGAAGCGACCGGGAACAACAGGGTAGGTGAGTTTACCATCTTCGCTCTGCGGTCGAATACCTTGAATAAAGTCTTCGTAGGTGTAAGCAGGATGAAATTGGATGAGTTCCCAGAAACCGTCACCTCCAGCAATTAAATGTTGGGCTAGTTTTTGGGAGATGAAGGTTTTACCTGTACCGGATGGACCTTGAAATATGGCTTGTTTTTTGCGGTTGATGGCGCGTATCCATTGGGTAATTTGTATTTCGGTGATGTTGGTTTCTTGAGCGCATTGGGAGAGGGTGTATATAGATTTCAGCTTAATTTTATTAGTCTTATTAGTTAGTAAGGTCGGTTGATAATTTAAAGATAAGCAGAGTTGATTATAAGGATTCATGTATTCTTTAATAGCTGACATTGGTTCGTCACAAATTGCTATCAAAAACAATGGAAAAATTGTTTTAAATGTTTGAAATATTCGATTAGTTAACTCTTCAGTTGAAGAATGTAAAACAGTTTCAATTGAAAGATGTACGCTAGATTGAATACTTTTATGTGTTGTATTTTTACCAGCAGGATTTTTCAACCAAGAACTTAAAGAATAACTTGAGCGACGTTTTTTCTTACCGTGAAGTTGACAGCGACTATCCAATTTATTTTTGAGCACAAAATCTTTCACTTCCGGATATTTTTGAAGGTTTTCCAGAAAAATCTTTTTATAATAACTGCCTCTAAAGATAATCAAGCCAAAAAACAAACTATCATCGCTTATACATATAAATAACTGAGGGTTTTTCATAGAGGCATCTTTACAACAAAGAATTCCTTCGTAGTACAAATTCCATCCTGGATAAGCAAACATTTCGCAGTTCATATCTAACCATTTAGTAATTTGATTAGGCATTTGATTAGCTACTTGACGATAAATTTCCTGAAATGGTTTTTCAATGTGCTGTTTAAATTTATTTTTATGGCGTAGATAAAAATTTAGCTTTGGATTATTATGCAGTTTTGAAAGTAGCTCAAATGTGCGATAAGAAAAAGGATATTTAATAACGAATAATAACTTTACTGCGCTCTGTTTCAGTTGAATAGTTTGCTAATTCTAGTTTAATAAGTATTTCCCATCCTTGTCGAACCCATTCTAAACTATTCCTTTCTAAATCTGACTTTTCCCATCCTGAAACTATAAATTTATCGGAACAAAATATCCCCTTAAAGAAGGTATCAAATGTACTTTCAGCATAAATTTCTATATCCTTCCAAGTAAGAACATTCATCTTATTAATTTTTTCGATATTTTAAGTAAAATTAACTGCATTTTAGTTCTACTAATAGCAGCATCCATCTTAGAATTTTAGAGCTACACCTCCTAATTCTATCCCCTATAAAAAATCACGAAAAAAACAAGCGATCGCCAAGGATTTAGCAAAGCAATATCCCTCCACTTAACTCAAGATTTTCTTACTCGAATAACATGGTTAAATTACAAAGAAAAAGAAAAAGCATTACTGAGAAATAAACTACACAACAAGTTTTCAAGTTCGACGACAACTGTGGCGAAATGAAATATAGCAGTTCAAGAAAAGATTAAGACAGATAAAAAGCTTAAAACTCAGGCAACGCAAAACTTTTCCTTCTTTCTTCTTCCTTGTGCTATGAAAAATCCTGGGAGTCTGTTCAAAGAAAGTCCCCCAGGTTACCAGCTTATGTTATGGCAAAATTTGTTTTATTCAACTGTATGGCCAGCAGCAATGATCGCC
Organism: Okeania sp. SIO2C2; assembly: GCF_010692625.1. NCBI lineage: Bacteria > Bacillati > Cyanobacteriota > Cyanophyceae > Oscillatoriales > Microcoleaceae > Okeania > Okeania sp. SIO2C2. The sequence goes on along the minus strand of NZ_JAAHGM010000102.1, from coordinate 15,271 downwards.
TGCTGAATGGACTCCTCAGATGCTTTAGTTTCCACAGTCACAATTTTTTGCTCCACATCCACTTGGACATCAGCTTCCGATTCTTGAGTTTTGATTGCTTTCGTAATAGTATCTGCACATCCACCACAAGCAATAGATGGAACTTTTAGTTGTATTGCCATATTAAAAATTAGTTGGGTTATTACAAATTTTTAATTAGTATAGCGCGCAGCGCTAGGGAATAGGGAACAGTGGGAAAAGCTTTTCTCTCTCTCTAGTTCATAATCAATCTATGTTCTAAGCAACTCGTTCCTTGCTATAGAGCTTCCAGATTCCAGATGAACAATAAAATTACATTTTTATCAACTATATTTTCATCTTTTCCCCTACAAAAAATTCTGCTATAGCGTTTCTAAAGTTACTGAGGTACAGTTGTTTTTCTTCTTTTCTATTACCGAATAATTAATAATTCAATAATTCAATAATTCAGGTTTAAAGCCTCCCCCTTTCAAGGGAAAAAAAATTATTTTTTCCTTTTATTCAATCCTATCAGTTTTAGGGAGAGGTAATTATCAATTATCCACTATCAATTATCAATTATTGAACTATTCCCTGCTATAGATCTTCTAAATTTTATATGAGGGATAAAACTATATTTTTATCAACTAAACTTTCATATTTTCCTCTACAAAAAATTCTGCTATTAACTATAAAGACTAGCAACATATTCTCCATAACCGTTATAGGGTAAAGTTGGAATTTTTTCCCAAGACCAACTTGCACCTTCACTTAATATTCTCTCAGTTGCTTGTGACCATCGAGGGTGAGGTACATTAGGATTAACATTTGCTTCAAAAGCATATTCATTTTGTACCAAAGTATTCCAAAATGTTGCTGGTCTTGACTCTATAAATTCAATTTTTACGATTGATTTTGCGCCTTTAAAACCATACTTCCAAGGAATAACTTGCCTTAATGGCGCTCCATTCTGTTTAGGTAATGATTTACCATACATTCCTACAGCAAAAAAAGCTAATTCGTTAGCCATTTCATCTATTCTCAAACCTTCTGTATAAGGCCAGGGATAACCATTAGCCCAAAAACCAGGACCTTGAGTAATTTCTGCATCGTAAAAAGAGGTAAAACGAACATATTTAGCTTTTGATGTTGGTTCCACATCTGCCATTAATAATTTCATGGGAAAACCTAACCAAGGTATTACCATTGCCCATGCTTCAACACACCGAAACCGATATATTCTTTCTTCTAGAGGAAACTTTTTTTGTAGTTCATCTATGTCATAAATACGAGGATTTTTGACTAAGCCTTTAACTTCAACTTTCCAATTTTCAGTGGGTAAAGCTTGAGCAGCTTGCCAAATAGATTTATTACCACCAAATTCATAGAAATTATTATATTTTGTGGCAAGAGCTTCGTCTGTTATAGGTCGGTCAACTTCAGAAAAGTTAGGATTAATTGTGAATTTACCAGTCATTGGTAATGTTACTGCTTCTGAAGTTAAAGATGTTTTGGAGTTTCGTCCACAACTGGTAAGAGTAGATAATGCAGTAGCACTTAAACCAACACCGATTAGACTTTTCATAAACCGACGACGGTTTAAATAAGTAGTTTCTGGAGTTATTTTTGTTTCAGGAATTTCCCAAGATTTTTTGATTCGGATTAGAGGCATGGTTAATTGTTAATTACTATGAGGTTTTAACTTGAATACTGAAAATTGATTATTTTTTTCATCCCTAGTTTATAATATATAGCAGGTTTATTTAATTTGTAGACTTCGCACTATGAAGTTTTACCAAAAATCTCTTGTTTGATTAAGTCTTCTAGAAATTAGTTTTTTGGATAAATAGCGTTTTTATCTGGGATGTGGAGACCAAAAGCTATGAAAAAGGTATGGAGGAAATATTTGAGGAGGGAAAACAGAATTAAATAGTAGCAAACACAAGGATATTGGGTAATCTATAGGCGCGCTTCTTTTTTCTTATAAAAAACCTCAATATATATTATATATATCAAATAAAAATACTAAATATCAATATTATATTGAGACTTAAAAATATTATTTTGGCATAAATAATGAGGAAATGACTGCAAAAATCATCAGAAAAATTTCAATTTTTGAAGTTTTTTTGAATTGACTAAACCGATAATATAGTTGCTAAAGCTAGCCAGTTTTTTGCCCATAGCACTTCTGTTATAGTTATCTAAAAAATCTCTGGTCATTTGAAACCAGTGAGTTTGATTTTAGCAGAAGAAAAAATCACCAGATAATGGTCGTTAAAAGAAAAAATAATGATAATAATTTCAGGATTTATTATCAATATTTTAGTTTTTTCATAAATCCTGCATAGATTACTATAGCAATCTTATTTAGGTTGTAATATTTGGGTGCTAGTTAGGAGGACTGAGTCAGTAGACCTCCTTATAATTTACTCATGTTTTCAGTTCAAATTAACTATTATAAAAATTTTCACAAACCTTTGCGCGGATTGCTATATAAGTAGAAATTGAGCAGAGATGAAGAATTTAATAGCAGTTAATTTAACTTAGTAAATAATCAACAATGTAAGCATTTCCTGCAGAATGCTGGGCAAACATTAGTCAGCTAGCCTCCTATGGTCGGAACTGCAGACTTCAGCTATCAGCTATTAATTCATTGCCTTTATAGCAGAAATTAGTATTGAGAGATTTAAGGAGAATTCAAAGTATTGAAAAAAAACTAACCTTGACTTTAGCAGTGTATATTCATTATTTATGAAACAGCTAAAATTTGACTGCGAACTAGGTGAATACTTACCAACAATAAACATTATTAAAACCACACAAATATCTCCAACCTATCCACTCTTTGTCATTTATATTTATCGTAATAGACAACAAATCTGTATTTCAAAATTATCCGAGCAGAAAATAAAAAATTTAATTCAAACTATCTCTATAACTATTGAGTTGTACTTTATAACCATCACAACGCTTTACAGCCCATAACCAACATTTCATGTTTGTAGCTAAAATCTAAGAAATACTATCATAGAACAAATATGCTAATTGATTGCTGATTATGAATCCTCGCATCAATTCTCACAGCCAAAATCCAGAAGACCCTGACAAGAAAATTGTCAGCAAAAATGAGACAATAGGGGGAATATCCAACTGCCCCCCTATACTCAAAGAACGCTACCAAGTCATCAAACCCTTAGGCGAAAGCGTCTGGAGCCATACATTTCTAGCCATTGACCAAGACAAACCTTCCAAACCGCCGTGTATCATTAAAGAGTTTGTCAGTCTAGACGACAGAAAAGATCTAGTTTTTCAAGGTCAAGAAGTTATTCCGACCTTTAGTTGCAACCCAGTACAACTAGACAAAATCGGTAAACATCCCCAGATTCCAGAACTATTAGCCTCTGTAGAACATGATGGCCACCGTTATCTCGTACAAGAGTATATTGAAGGCCGTGAATTGGCCACAGAACTCATAGAAGAAGGTGTCTTTAGTGAACATAAAATTTGGCAAATATTAAATCAATTGTTGCCAGTCTTGAAGTTTATCCACGACCATCACCTGATTCATGGAGATATTAAACCAGAAAATATTATTTGTCGGACAAAACCAGGGACAAATACTCAAGAATTTGTTTTAGTTGATTTTGGTGTGACAATTTCTGCTACTGGAGATTTATTATCAATAGGAAGTATTAATGGTTCTGCTGAATATGCTGCCCCAGAACAAACAAAAGGGAAAGTCTACCCCAACAGTGATATTTATAGTTTGGGAGTAACTTGTCTCCACCTATTGACAATGGTTTCACCCTTTGAACTATTTGATATTAAAGCAGATAAGTGGTCGTGGCGAGACTATTTAAAACATCCCATTAGTCGCCATCTGGGTCGGATATTAGACAAAATGGTACAGCGAGACCATCGTCAACGGTATCAGTCTGTAGCAGAAGTTATTAAAGATATCAAATATGGACCAACACCAGTAGATGTTATCCTACAGAAACCACGGTGGACTGTAACTGCTTGGGGAGCAGCAGCGATCGCTTTATTATCTTTAGGTATTAGTTCTCGCTTACCATCTCCCCAAACTCAGCCATTATCTTCATCCAATAATATTCCTAAGTTAGAACCAAGGTCTCCTCAACTAAAAGTAGATGATTTTGACTCTAGTATTAGTACCCTCCCTCCCATATCTCCATCTACGGGAATCATAGACCGACTTTCTCCACTGCAAACTTTAGCGACCACTTCTGGCCCTGTTTGGTCAATCGCAGCTAGTCCTAATGGTCGTATTATTGCCAGTGGTAGTACGAATGGAAATATTCAACTGTTACATCTGCGTAGCGGTAAGAATCTGGGTAAATTATCAGGACATGATGGACCTGTGTGGTCTGTTGCTGTTAGTCCCGACGGTCGTACTTTAGTCAGCTCTAGTAGTGATAGCACGATTAAAATTTGGAATATCTACAGTGGTACTTTGAAAAATACATTGTATGGTCATCTTAAGGATGTCTTTTCTGTAGCTATTAGTCCAGATGGAAATACTATTGCCAGTGTGAGTAAAGATAAAACTATTAAATTGTGGGATTTGAATAGTGGTCTACTTTTATATACTCTTTATGGACATTTAGATGAGGTTCAGTCTGTTACTTTCAGTACTGATGGTCAGACTCTGGCTAGTGGTAGTAATGATGGTACTGTTAAGCTATGGGATTGGCGTTATGGTAGATTGTTACGCACACTCAGAGGACATGATGGGCCTGTATGGTCTGTTGCTATTAGCCCAGATGGTAAGACTTTAGCTAGTGGTAGTTGGGATAATACGATTAAACTTTGGGATTTGGACAGTAATCGTCCCCGACGAGTTGTTAGGCGCTCTCAACGTACTTTGATGGGTCATTCAGAGAAAGTACAGTCTCTGGAGTTTAGTCCTGATGGTAAGACTCTAGCTAGTGGAGATTTTGGCGGTACGATCAAACTCTGGAAAATTGATACAGGTGGTTTGGTAGGAACCCTTAAGGGACATTCGGCTTGGGTGAATTTGACTTTTGACCCTCGAGGTAAAACTTTGATTAGTGGTAGTTTTGATGACACGATTAAGGTGTGGCGTTTTTCTCCTTCCAGGTTCTAGTTTGTTTTAGCAACGGCTATTATAAATATTTGAATTAGAGCGATCGCTACTTTTGTCAGTTTTTCCCTGGGCAAATTAAAGGCGATCGTTTACTATTGATTAGCCAAAATATTTCTCATCATTTACTAATATCAAATTCGAAAAAAGTGCCTGGTATCACGTCTAAAATGCTCAAAAAGTTAGTATTTTAGGCTCATAGTTGGGCAGAAAAATCATTCTTATAATTTTTACTTCTACCTCCTCTAAATTCCCATTTCTCCTGTCTCCTGTCTCCTACCCCAGCAAAAAGACTTTCCATACGCAAACCCTATTTAACCCACTGTTCAAATATTTTTGCCCCAATTTTATACTGCTCATCATCAAATTTTTGAATTACTCCTGTACCAGCTAATACCTCAAGAGCGTCTGCTATTTCTCCAATACTTAAGTCAACTTCTTGAGCTAGAGATTCAGTTGTTCCCATTCTCTGTTCTATCAGTTTTAAATAAACCGATCGCTCAATTGCACTAAAACTATAACTCCTTTTTTTATTACCCCACCAAGCAGAAAAATCTCCATCATATTGACGAATTAAGTTGTTGATTAAACTATCTATTACATAAGATTGATCGGAATTTTTATAATCAAAAATTGTGTTGAGTAATTGTTGAATCAAATAGGGATGACCGCCAGACCATTCAATTATTTGCTCTATTTCTTCGTTAGTGAGGAAAATATTTTCAATTTGACGACGGTAGGCAATGAGCTGTTGCATATCTGCCTCTTTTAATGCTCCTAACCATTCTACTTCAGCAATGTTGAGCAGGGGAGAACCAACTTTTTGTTGATAATCTTTTAGGTCTTGATAACCAGAAAAAATCAAACCGACAAATGGTTTGAGAGCAGTGTCAGTGTCTTTCAAAGCTCGAAGGTAACTCCAAGCATCGTTTGCCCATTCCTGACTCACAATAAATTCTGCACCATCTATCAAATAGCAAACACCCACAAAATTTTTCTTTTGCAAAGATTTCAGTATTCTTAGTAAGTCTTGGCGGAAATCTTCATTTATCAGGCGACGTTCGTAGTCTGGGTTAGTCACTTTTAGGGAAATACCGACTTTTTTTATCTCTCCTCCCGAAATTTGTCGCAGTAAACGACGGTAACTTTTACGCCAATTAGATAACCTACCTTCTTTATATTCTGCGAAAGCTTCTTGGAGACGGGCAATCATTAAATAGCGCAGATGGTCTAAATTTTCTGGTCGCTCTTGTTGGAGGTTGAATAACACTGGAAATGCTTGATAGTCGGAATTTCTAGAGGTCAGAAACCGATGTTGAATCTCATTTAATAAGCTGGTTTTTCCCAGACGATGACCTCCTAATAAAATGCGTACTGAAAAAGGCGATCGCTCAATAGCTGCCAACATATCATTGCGCCCAAAAAAATAACGGGTGTCTGATATTGGCAGTTTAAAATCTGGTCTTACGAAATTTGCCATTCAAGCGCACGACTTCATCTGTATCTTCTAAGGCAGCAATGAGAATTGGAATAACAGTATCGGGGTCTTGATTGAATTTTCCTAAAGCTTTTGCTGCCTGACTGCGAACCTTCCAGTTTGGATTAGTTTCGAGCTGTTCAATATAAGTTTTAATCTCATCGTAGGTTGGGTTAAGCGGCAGCGCAACCCAACTCAACTTTTGGTAGTTAAATGTTTTATCTGTTGGGTTTCGTTCCTCAACCCAACCTACAGCTATTTTTTGTTTGGGTGGGGTGCGATCGCTATAGGTTAAAGGCAGGCCTCTATCTTTTGCCCATTCTGGGGGTTTGTCTAGTGAAATTGTCATTGTGCCGTCTTCATAAACTTGATAGATGTATTGGCGATCGGGGCAGAATTTCGAGTCTAAATTTGGATTGGTAGTGAGTAAGATGATGCTATTTTTTTTGATAGGTCGATATTGACAAAAAAGTCGTTCGTCATCAAAAAAATTTTCCTTTTACGCTAAAGCATACAAAACTTTTGAAAAGTCACATTAATAACTTCTGATTTCTGACTTCTGACTTCTGATTTCGTTAACCCTCTCCCAACCAAGCAAAAGCTCGATTTAATTCAGCAGTACCATTTTCTTCATACCATTTTCCGTGGGATAAAATAATTTTGTGAGGCTCCCATTTTAACATCTGCTTGAAACATTCACGAGCTTGATTTTTTCGCCCCCAAAATGTTACTCGCAAATCCAGTGGTGTCTTACCATTTGGAGCTGCACAACCAATCAACTTTATGAGAAAACCAAATTTTTTACTAACTTTATCCAGCTCAAAATTTTCAATCAAATCTGTCAGAATAAGGGTAGAACTTTGGCGGTGAAAAAAAACAACTTCATCCATAAATCTACTACCTCGAAAAATTAATTGAGCAATTTCTTCTGACCATTCAATGGGTGCTTCATCTGCTAAAAAAGTATGAAAAGTCACCTCAATTTTCTGTTGTGCTGCTCGTTCTAAAACTCCTGGTGATGCCCATGCAGTAGCTTCTGGATAAGCTTTTGCCCAATTATGAATGTAAGTATAATGAATTTTGTTAGGTGATATTAAGTGACGCACTACACCTAATTTATCAATTTCTGCTTTTAATTGTGGGGTTAATTCTATGGGAGAGTGACACCATAATTCACCATTTTTTAGTCGCACAATTGTCATGCGTGTAGGAAATGGAATCTTGGTTCCATACATTGCCATTGTGACAATTCCCCCATCAACAATCCAAATATTTTCATCTACTATTTTAGGAATATTAATTGGTTCATATAAATCGATAATATTTTTACTCATAGGAAAACCTATTTTTGAGTTTTATGCTTAAGAAGGAAGAAGGAAGAAGCAAGAAGCAAGAAGCAAGAAGGAAAAATATTGCTCTGAGTTTTAAGCTTTATTTAGTGCATCGAATTTTACTTGTAAATTTTACTTGTAGTAGACTGACACAGCTAAAACTGTGCAATAGATTGTTATTTCTAGGTGTCTTTATCTCCCCTACTCCCCTACTCCCCTACTCCCCTACTCCCTAATGCAAAAAATTAGGTGTGTCAGTCCACTACTGGACTTTCTTCCCTCCTGACTCCTGAGGACTGACTCCTGACTCCTTCTTCAACAAGTAGAAAACTGCTGTAATTTACTAACTAAATGATCAAAATAAGGAGCTAATTCTGCTTGTTTTTCCTCGGAAAATCTTTTGAAACTAGCCGTTTTAACCGCTTCTAAACCTAACACCATTGCTGATAGTGGTACAAGCAATTCTTGATAAAGTAAACTCATATAATGCAGACCTTCAGTACTGGTAAAATCGGTCCGATCGCCAGCAATTCCATAAGTAATACAACGTAAAAAATGCCAGAAGTCTCGCCAACAAGCTTCGGCTCGTGCTGGTGGATATAAATCGCCTCCTTCTGCTGTAATATTCGGATATTTTGCTAATACTTTTTCCCTAGCTTCATCAACTATTTCTGCTGCACAATCTCGAAGTAAACTAGCAGCTTCAAGAGAAAAAGTTGGCATTTTTGCAGAATTTTTGAGTACCTGTAAATCATCATCTGTTAAATAACGACCTTCATCATCAGCCATTTGAAATAGTTGAATTAATTCTGTTGGTAAAACCTCTTCCCAAGTTTTAAAACTAACTATTCTCGCTTTAGGAATTAATTGTTTGGCTGTTTCAGTTAAAGGTGTAGGTTGTTGTAAACGCAGCTCTTTCAGGGTTTTATCTATAAAGGACAATTCTGGATTTTGTTCCAACTTGGCCATTACCTTGGCTTTAGGCATCTTAACTTTTTTCGCTGTTTCTATAGTGTCATTGACAATACGCTCCCGATATTCCTCTAAACCTTTGATTACTTCTTCGATTTCTTGAGCTTTTGGTGTTGAAGTATTGGCTTCTATAGTTTCAGACATAATGACTTTCTCATCAATTTTTGTATTTTTCTGAAATTTATCATCCCAGATTTAGGGATTAGTTGCTAGTATTTGTAAAGAAACGTAAATAAAATTAAGGAAGCCTTAACATGGAAATGAAGCAAATTCAGTTATACTTAAATAGCTCTGATTCTCAAGAGAGACTCAAAGCACTGACCGAGTTGAGAAATTATGAAAGTGAAATAGCAATTCCTTTGCTCATAACTAGACAGCGCGACCCAGAATTTCTAGTACGTTCATTTGTAGCAATGGGATTGGGCAATAAACGCAGCCCAGAATCATTTAAAATATTACTGGAAATGATGAAAAATGACCAAGACTACAATGTACGAGCTGAAGCTGCAAACTCCCTATCTAAATTTGGAGAAGAGTCAATTCCTCATTTACTAGAAACATTCCGTCAAGACGATAATTGGTTAGTGCGTCGGAGTATTCTCGCTCCTCTTATAGATATGCCATTTCCTGAAGCACTCTATGAGGTTTGTCTTTGTGCGATCGCAGGGGAAGATTTGACCGTCAAGGAAGTTGCCATTCATGCTTTAGGTGCTTTGGCGGGAACAATTAAAGAAACTGAAGCTTTACAAAAACTTTTAGATTTTGTCAGTGCCAAATCTTGGATGACCCGGTTACGAGTTGCTCAGGCGTTAAGGAGATTTGAAGACCCTCAAGCAAAAGCCGCTTTAAGTTATTTGAGCAGAGACGAAGATCATAGGGTAGTAGCTGCAACTTTGGAGAGTTTCCTTAATTAAGACTCTCACTACACTCAAGGGAGTAGGGAGTAGGGAGTAGGGAGTAGGGAGTAGGGGCGAACGGCCTGACAGATGGTGTATGCAACGTCCGTAGGTCTTAAGGAACAAGGGGGAAGACGTTATATAGCAGTGCGCGCTGGTATATTTCAAATTGCAGGAGGTGCCCAATAGCTAAAAGTCTTATATGATTCCTACGGAATGCTTGCGCAAACGGCTTTTTATTCCCCTATTGCCTATTGCCTGTTGCCTGTTGCCTGCGCGCAGCGCTATAGAATCTTATTTGAGAATGTACTGGAGAATTAAATCAACATCTTGATTTGGGTTAAAAAAGGAGTTTCTATGAGTACCATCAAAACAAATCTGCCAACAAATACATGGGCGATCGCTACCTGGGATGAATTCATCGAAATGGCAAATAACCCTGCCTATAAAAAAGCTAAATGCTATTACCACAACGAGCAAATCAGAATTGAAACTATGCCAATAGGACCTGACCACTCCAGAAATAATGCAATTATTCTATTTGCAATTAATCTTTTTTGCACTATCAAAGGTCTTGCTTTTAATAGTTTAGATAACTGTAGCTATAGAATGACAGGTATCAGAGAGTGTCAACCAGATATATCTTAATTATATTGGGAAACGAGCAGACTTGGCTCCAAAAGGAACAGCCATTACTAACCTCGACACTACGCCACCGCCAGATTTAGTTATAGAAGTTGCTCTACATTTTTTCTCAGAGATATCTACAGCACTTTGCGACTCTATGAGGTACACCCATAGCGGGCAAGATGCCCGCACTACAATGTTTTCACCATTTACCCGAAATATGCTGTAATATCATGTCCGGATAAGAGCGTGGTAAAAAAACTTTCTCCTTTCTCCTTTCTCCTTTTTCCTTTTTCTTCTTTCTTCCCTCCTGACTCCTGAGGACTGACTCCTTCTTCAATCCTTCAAAGTCGAGCGCATAGTCGGGAACATAATCGCATCCCGAATACTTTGAGTATTGGTCAATAACATCACGACACGGTCAACCCCAATACCCATCCCACCACAGTTAGGCATCCCCAAGGACAACGCCTGAATAAAATCTTCATCCATTGGATGTGCTTCATCATCTCCTGCATCTCTCTGGGCAATTTGTTCCTCAAAACGTTGGCGTTGGTCTTGAGGATCGTTTAACTCGGAGAAACCATTGGAATATTCTGTACCGTGAATAAATAACTCGAATCTTTCGACAAAACCTGGTTTGCTATGATGTCTTTTTGCTAACGGACTGACTTCTACAGGAAAATCAATTACAAAAGTAGGTTGAATTAAAGTTGACTCTACTTTTTGGTCGAAAACAGCATATAAAAGATAACCCAAACTTTGTGTTTCTAACTTGGATAATTTGAGGTTTAATTTTTCTGCCGCTTTAATAGCTTCTGGCAATTCTAAGTTATCAAAATCTAGTCCTGTTTCATCCTTAACTGCTTCTACCATTGTTTTAACTTGCCAATGTTTGCCAGTGAAATTAGGATATTTTTGACTATGGTCATATTGACGTTCTAAGTTAATAATTTGTCCTTGATATTCTATCTCTTTTATATCTCCTAAAACATTGGTCATACAATAACAAATAACATCTTCTACCAAACCCAAAATTTCAAAATAATCTGCATAAGCTTGATAAACTTCTAGGGAAGTAAATTCAGGATTATGGGTACTATCTATTCCTTCATTTCTAAATACTCTACCTAATTCAAATACCCGTTCAAAACCACCACAAATTGCCCGTTTTAAAAATAATTCTGTAGCAATTCGCAGATATAAATCAACATCTAAAGCATTATGATGAGTGATAAAAGGTCGAGCAGCAGCACCTCCATAAATTGCTTGTAAAACTGGTGTTTCTATTTCATAAAATCCAGCATCCCAAAGATATGTACGAATACTTTGTAAAATTTTACTCCGCATTCTAAAACGCTGTAAAGATTCGGCATTTCCAGCTAAATCCATTTCTCGATGACGACGACAAATTTCCGGGTCATTTACACCATAATAAGAGTCAGGAAATGGAATAATAGCTTTAGAAATAAGATCGAGTTTATTTACCTGAATTGATAACTCACCTCGGTTAGTTCGACAACCTATTCCTTCGGCACTAATAAAGTCTCCCACATCGAGGAGTTTTTGTATTTGTTTAAAGCCTAAACCAGGGTCTCCCTTAACTAATTTTTTCTCAATTTTAAGTTGAATTTTTCCACTTTCATCTGTTAAGTTAATAAAACCAATACTACCACTATCGCGCTTAGAAGTAATACGACCACAAACTTTTAATAATTTTTCATCAGGGTCTGCTTCCCCTGGTTCTAATTCTTTTGCTGGAGGGGAAAATAGGTTTATAACTTGTTGAGCAGTGTGCGATCGCTCTACTGCTTTACTAGGATAGGGGTCTATTCCCAGGGAGCGTAATTCATCAACTCTTTGTGAACGAACTTCTGCTTCGTTCCTGGTTTCGCTTTTAGCCATTGGTAGTTGTACTCTAGATTTGGTTAATGAGGTTAGTATAATACCATAGTTTTTCTGTTTCTAGGATGTTATAAAGATTAAATTATTCCAAAGTTATTTGGAGGTTAAAAGTTTGGGATTGAAGAAGGAAGAAGGAAGAAGGAAGAAGGAAGAAATAAAAGTAAGCATTTCCTCCGGAATGCTGCGCAAACAGACGTCAGCTATCAGCTACTACTTTTAGTTTACTATCAAAGCGTTATTAATTGTCTTACTATAAAAGTAGACTCCCTTGACCTTAAAGTCTATTTGAATTTAAACACTGTCCTATATGAGAAAGTCTTGTTGCTGATAGCTGAATGCTTACAAATAAAAAGGAAAAAGTGGATGGGGATAATCAACTACCTGCTACTTCGTGTCTGATAACCCCAACTAATTAACTAATTGTAAATATCCTGTAGACGGCGAGGTATTCAAGCAAAAATTAAAATATAAAAATGATGTTATTGAAGGTTATTTTTGTTTTTAATAATATTGAAAATATACAAAAAATTAATGGTTATTTTTTTTTGAGATATCAATATTTTAATTTATGCAGTGAGAAAATTTTAAGTTTTGAGGTTTTTATAGTTTCAATACTTTCGTAGTGAGAGTCATATTTTCTAGACTTATTTAGAATACTGCTTCACGCATCTTATATGAAATACAAAAAATCGTGCTACTTACCGAATAATTAAGGTTTAAAGCCTCTCCTTTAAAGGAGAAACAATGAATTAATTTTTCTGTTCGTCAATCAATTCCGTTTTCAACAATTAATAACTATTAATTATTAATTATTAATTGTTGAAGAATCTTCTCATTTCCCCCTACTCCCCCACTCCCTTCCGTATCCGTGTATCCGTGCCATAATCCGTGTGAGCCACTCCCCTACTGACGCTTTCCCAAAGCAGCAGGAGGGGTAGATTTACCTGCTAAACCAATTAAAGCTAATAGAGCAATAACATAAGGCAACATCTCTAAAAATTGATACGGAATATTCAGATTAAAAGCTTGAACTCTTAACTGCAAAGCTTCTGTTGCGCCAAATAATAAACAAGCTAAAACTGTATTAACGGGATGCCACCTACCGAATATTATGGCTGCCAAAGCAATAAAACCTTTTCCACTACTCATACCTTCGGTGAAAAATTTAACATGAACTAATGCTAAATAAACTCCTCCTAAACTTGCTAAACAACCGCTAAAACCTACACTTAAATAACGCACTAAACTCACATAAATTCCTGCTGTTGCTGCTGCTTGAGGATATTCACCAACTGCTCTTAAAGCTAAACCCCAACTGGTATGAAAAATGATATAAGTAGAAACGGGAATTAATAGCAAAAGTAAATAAAATAATAGGTCTTGATTGAAAAATATTCCTAAAATTGGTAGGTATTTTAATCCCAAAAAATTGATAGTTTCAATACCTGGTAGAGCAATTGTGCCACTGTCAAATAATACCCTAGCTCCATAAGCAGTTAATCCTGATACTGCTAAATTTATTGCTAAACCAGAAACTAATTGATTGACTTTTAAACTGACACAAAGATAGGCATGAATTAAGCCTAAAATTCCCCCGGCAAAAATTGCTACTAATGTTCCTATCCAGACATTTTCAGTGGAAATAGAAACAGCCGCACTGATAAAAGCACCTGTTAATAACATTCCTTCTAAAGCAATGTTTAGAATGCCGGAACGTTCGGAAAATATTCCACCTAAAGCAGCAAAAGCTAGAGGAACAGAAAGTCGAATTGTGGCAGATAAATAATCAGAGAAAAAATTGATATTTGTCATTTTAGTCCAGTAGGGTGCGTTAGACCGCTAAAATTTAGACTGTGGGTGGCATTTAACAACCCGTCGTAACGCACCATTTGAGTTGTGTCCACTACAGCAACACCCAAACAATTATAACTTTTTGTTGGGGGTTGCACATTATGGAATGATATTACCAAAAATTAGTTTAGACTTTAACTAAAAAAAACTATTAATTAGTCATTCTAGCAATTATCAAATCCAAAATCCTGTTCATCAAAAATATAAAATCATTCGTCACTGTGCAACGCCTTTTGTTGGGTTTCCTTTGTCAACCCAACCTACAAAATGCTTAAATTGTTACTTAATTCATTCTGACTCCTGACTCCTGTCTCCTGACTCCTTTTTTAAACTTAATTGTTACTTAATTCATTCTGACTCCTGACTCCTGTCTCCTGACTCCTTTTTCAAACTTATTGCCAAAAATAACACTGTCAAACCTTGAATAGCATAAACAATAGTTATCGACACCCCCGCACTCCGCTGCATCACATTCGCTCCACTCCTGAGAACGCCAAAAAATAGGGATGTTAAAACTACTGCGAGTGGGTTGCCCCGACTTAATAACGCAATGGCGATCGCGTCAAAACCATAACCAGGTGAAAAGTTTTCAAACAACCGATATTTTGCTCCCAATACTTCTGCACTTCCTGCTAAACCTGCTAAACCACCGGATAAACCCATGACTGCCAGAATAGTCTGGTTAACAGAAATTCCGGCGTAACGAGCTGCAGTAGGGTTTTGCCCCACGGCATCTACTTGATAACCGAAAGCTGTAAACGACAACACGACGGCTAAAATTATGGCAATAGCTAACCCCAATAAAATTCCGGCGTGAGCTTGAGTTTTGGGCAAAATTATCGGTAAACGCGCTGACTCGGCAATTAGAGGAGTGTAGGGACTAGGAGCGTCGGGGGCGATAAGTGGTTCATTTACCATATAGTTGACAAAATTTTGAGCGATGTAATTTAGTAGAGGGTAGTCAGCACTTCATTTAAACCACGGGCGACTTTGAGATAACCAGCGATCGCTCCCCAAATTGCTCCGAGAAGAAAACCTCCTGTCAATGCTAGGGGTAAATGTATCCATATTGGTAAGTTAGGCAAAT